>JAEYVN010000147.1 GCA_023431725.1 Pseudomonadota bacterium | reverse complement strand
GCACCAATTCGATGTCACCACCAAGATTTTCTGCATGCAGCAGACCTTCCTGGAATGCCCAGCTGTGAAACGGGAACATGTCCTGATGTACTTTACGGCCGGACTTCTTGTGCGTGTATTCGAACGTACCGAAGAATTCCGCAGGTGTCTTGCCGTTCTTCTTGGTGAATTCATCCGCAAGGTCAGGACGCATACGGCGGATCGACGTGTTCATCGCGTGGTCGCATGAACCTGTATCCATGCCCCACCACTTGATCTTCTTCTCCAGCATCCAGTGGAGCGTGTCGATGTTCGGACCGGGATGGTAGCAGAAATATTTCACGAGATCCTGCTGTGACTGCCCCTCATAGTGCTTGTGCCAGCCGGTATGCAGGATCAGGATATCGCCCTCGCGGATATCGACACCGGCGCTCTCAATGACCTCAGGCGTTATTACAGCCCAGTCATGCATATGTTTGGAGATATCGACGACGACCGCCTTGTTGAACAGATAATCGAGCGGCAGATGCGCCATGTCGCCGTTGCGATCGTCGGTTGCGTGCATCGCACCGTCGAAATGCGTACCAACATGCAGCGCCGTATCGATGCGCTGTGCGACGATCATCTGCGTCTGCAGGTTCTGCGCGTAGTACATCTTATTGCCGGCATATCCGACCCAGCCAGGCGTATGGACATTCATGACATGGGTGAGATCGACAATTTTCATAAACCCCTCTAGCAGCGCGCGGCATAAGGGAGAGTCATGGAGAGCAATCCTTGAATATTATTCATCGAGACTTGATAGTGTCAAAGCCTTGAACGTCTTCATCTACAGATCGTGCACAATGTTTCGCTTCGCACTTTCCCTTATCGTCAACCGCCTGCACCCAGACCTTTGGATCACTTCACCTGACGCTTTTCCAGCTTTCGCGCCAGCGTCCGCCGATGCATTCCTAGCCGCCGTGCCGTTTCTGAAATATTGAAATCCGTTTCGATCAATGTCTGGTGGATTCGCTCCCATTCCAATGTCTTGATCGACGTCGGCCGCTCGGCCAGCGTCACTTCCGCGTTACCCTCCGCCTTCTGGAATGCGGCCTCGATATCATCTGTGCTCGAGGGCTTGGCAAGATAGTGACATGCACCCAACTTGATCGCTTCTACGGCCGTAGCGATACTCGCAAAGCCCGTCAGCACCACGATCAGCATCTCGGGATCGTGCCCATGCAGAGCTTCAACACAGGCGAGCCCCGAAGCACCCCCGAGCTTCAGGTCTACGACGGCATATCCGGGTGACTGAGACTTCAGGACGTCTTGGACCTCATCGAGACTGGCAGCCAGCAGGACTTCGTATTCGCGGCGCTCAAACGAGCGCTTGAGGGTTCGCGCAAAGCCAGCGTCGTCCTCGACGATCAGCAATAAGCGATCACTCGCCATGCGTTCGATCTCCGATGGCGAGAGTCGAAAGCGGGAGAGTCAACAACACGCTCGCTCCGCCACCAGGACGATTCTGAGCCGTCACCTGCCCACCGAGTTTGCGCACCACATTCACCACGAGATACAACCCCAACCCGCCGCCGGGACGCCCCTTGCTCGACTGATAGGGCTTACCAAACTGAGCCAGCATTTCGGGCGTGAAGCCGGGCCCATTGTCACTGATTTTCAGTACAAGCGCGTCGGTGTCGCGGCTGGCGGCAAACTCCACCCAGTGCGGCGAAACCTCGAACGCATTGTCGAGGACATTGAACACAACCTGCTTCAGGGCCGTATCTGAAACAATGGCGAGGTCAGCACCAAAATCATACCTGAAGGCCAGCGCTGAGCCCGGACGAATACCGCGCCATTCCTGCACAATCTCGGTCAGGAACGCGTTGACCGTTGTCACAGAGGACGCTTCCCCCCGCGCTTCCCCCGCCGACACGAGGATCCCGGTCACGATGGATTTACAACGGTCCAATGCAGCCTGCATCTCTGCCATGTCCTCGGCCATATCGGGATTGGCCTTCAGCGTCGGCATCCGCCGCCAGTCGCTCAGGATGACCGAGAGCGATGCAAGTGGAGTGCCGAGCTCATGAGCCGCGCCTGAAGCGAGCAGGCCCATCCGGACGATATGATCCTCCTCAGCCGCCTGCTGTCGTAATGCGGCCAGATTTGAATCCCGCTCCCGCAAATTCCGATTGATACGAGTCACGAAAGCCACCAGCAGGGTCGCATTCAGCGCAAAGCCGACGAACATGCCCGCAATATAAAGTTTAAAGAGATCAACAGCTTCACCGGGAAGTTCGAGCGGACGGTAAAATACAATCAGGCCGGCGAGGCTCGCACATGTCAGACTGACCAGCGACCATGTCGAACGCGCGTCAAGGAGAACTGCTCCAAGAATGACCTGCAGCAGATAAAGTGACGTGAACGGGTTTGACGCACCGCCACTCAGATAGAGCTGAGCCGTCAGAGCCGCGACATCAAGCATCAATGCCGCGAGGAGTTCACGATTATTGATTTCGTGATGGCTCCGCAGTCGCATGAGACTGAGGATATTGAGAACAATCAGCGCACCAACAACGCATGCCATCGGCACAAGCGGCAATGCGATGCCGAACCAGGTCTGCACGAATGCTATCGTGGCGATTTGACCACCGACTGCGATCCAGCGAAGCTGGATCAGCAGCACCATGTTCTTTCGGTTGGTCCTGTCGTCGGCCGGCTGACGCCCTCGCTGAGCCGATGGAGCAGGGTTTCCATCGCGCTCCGCCGGCTGCGAGGTCCCACGCAGAGGGGTGTCCGCATTTGCGGCCGACAGCCCATACATTCGATCCAGCATTTTAATTCCGGCCAGCAGCGGCCGCCGATTCCTTGCCGAGCACGGCGCGGGATGCGCCGCCGGTCGGACCATGTCCACATCCGAAATCTAGGGCTTTCTGCCGGAAACGCCACTCGTCGCGGGCCACGAACAAAAAGGCCCCCATTAGCATGATGGCCAGGCCGAACCAGGTGAAGGCATAGACCAGGTGATTGTTGGAAAACGAAACAACCGTTAGCCCTCCAACAGGCCATTTGCCAGGATTCGATGCTGCGTCGGCGTCGATAAAAAACGGCGCAAAGTCGGTCAAACCTCGTGCACGGGCGATTTCATCCACATCGCGGGAATACCACCGTTCCGCTTTCGGATCGTTCGCCCGAAGGAAGCCACCTTTTGGTTCGGTCTTGCGCAGGAGCCCAACTACCGTCGTTGGACCCGCGACCTCATTGTCACTCCGCAAAGCCGGATCCCGACGATCCGGCGGAACAAATCCACGGTTGACCAGCACTGTGAAACCATCCGTGGTCTGGAATGGCGTCAGCACCCAAAAGCCCGCGCCGAGTTCCGTCACGGCTTGGACAAGGGTCTCCCGATCATTCAAGAACCGGCCGGTCATCGTCACACGGCGGTATGAATCGTCAGCAGCATTGACCCGCTGCCAAGAATCGGGCCCGGGAACCGCCGCCGGCGCAGCATGAATGCGCTGCTCGACCTGATCGATCAATTGCAGCTTCCAGACCCGGCGCTCGAGCTGCCACCATCCCAACCCAGACAGCGCGACAATGCCGAATAGCGCAAGAACAGCAAACACACCGAGTGTGAATAGCGACCGCTGCGTTCGCTTGGTCTCGCCAGGAGGATCAGCAGCCGCGCCTTGACTCATGGCGAAACCGCCGTCCTACCCCCACATTGGGGCACCACCGTCATCGCATTTGCCTCATATCATGTACGGGCATCATGTTCGTATTGAGGTGATACATCACCCACAAAGAACCAACTAGAACGATGACGACTATGATGAGAGTGAAAATCAGAGCCATCACGCCCCACCCTTCTTCGGCGCGTGTGTCCATGTGAAGGAAATAGATCATGTGGACGACGATCTGCACGGCCGCGAAAGCGACGATGATGACGCCGGTCAACTGCTTGTTGTCGAGCACATTGCCCATGACAAGCCAGAATGGAATTGCCGTCAGGATGACAGACAGGACAAATCCGATCAGGTAGCTACGCAGGGAGCCGTGGGCGTGATCATCGTGATGATCGTACCCGTGATCGCCATGCGAGCCAGTGCTGTTCACCGCCAGTGTCTTCGCGCTCATCGCAACATTCCCATCAAATAGACGAAGGTGAAGACGCCGATCCAGATGACGTCAAGAAAATGCCAGAACATGCTGAGGCACATGAGCCGGCGCCGGTTCGCCGGAATGAGGCCGCGCTGCGCCACCTGCACCATGAGCGTGACCAGCCAGATGATGCCGAAAGTGACATGCAAGCCGTGTGTGCCAACCAGCACATAAAACGACGACAGGAACGCACTGCGCTGGGGCGTCGCGCCCAGATGGATCATATGAGCGAATTCATAGAGTTCGATGCCAATGAACGCGAGGCCGAATACACCTGTTACGGCAAGCCAGCCTTGTGTCTGGGCGACCTTACCGTTCTGCATCGCCAGCATTGCGAAGCCGTAGGTGATGGACGACAGCAACAGCATGGTCGTGTTGACGGCGACTAACGACAGGTCAAACAGATCCTTCGGCGCCGGCCCAGCCGCGTAACTGGTGCCGAGCACACCATAGGTTGCGAACAGGATCGCAAAGATGAGGCAATCACTCATCAGATAGATCCAGAAGCCCAGCATCGTGCTGCTGCCTTCGGGATGCGCGTGCTCGTCCTTCTGATAGAAGACCGGAACGGCGTCCTTTGGTGGCTTAACTGCGATCGTCATTGTCAGGCTCCCGCAGCGAGAATGCGCGTTCGCTCATCCTCGGTCCGAACAACTTCTTTGGCCGGGATGTAATAGTCGCGGTGATAGTTGAAGGTATGGCCGATTGCGACCGCCAGCAGACCGATAAAGGTCAGCGCCGCCAACCACCATATGTACCAAATCAGAGCGAAGCCCAGCGCCGTGCTCAAACCAGCGAGGATGATACCCGCACCGGTATTGCTCGGCATATGAATCGGCTTGAAGCCAGTGAGCGGCCGCTCGTAGCCGCGCTGCTTCATATCCCACCAGGCATCGTTGTTGTGGACTACCGGCGTGAAAGCGAAGTTGTAGGCCGGAGGCGGAGAGGACGTCGCCCATTCCAGGGTACGGCCATTCCATGGATCGCCGGTGACATCGCGCAGCGCCTCGCGATTGCGGATACTGACGGCGATCTGCACGAGGGAGGCCAGGATCCCAAGCAGAACGAGGAACGCACCGACAGCAGCAATGACGAACCATATCTGCAGTGAAGGATCATCGAATACGCGTAGCCGCCGCGTTACGCCCATCAATCCCAGCACATACAGCGGCACAAATGCGAGGATGAAGCCAACCACCCAGAACCAGAACGACACCTTGCCCCAGAACGGATCGAGCTTGAACCCGAACGCTTTCGGGAACCAATAGGCCATGCCGGCAAACATGCCGAACACGACGCCGCCGATGATGACATTGTGGAAATGTGCCACCAAGAAAAGGCTGTTGTGGAGAACGAAATCGGCCGGAGGCACTGCCAGCAAGACACCCGTCATGCCACCGACAACGAACGTCAGCATGAAGGCCAGCGTCCACATCATCGGCAGTTCGAACCGGATGCGGCCGCGGTACATCGTGAGCAGCCAGTTGAAGATCTTCGCACCCGTCGGGATCGAGATGATCATCGTCGTGATGCCGAAGAAGGAATTGACGCTGGCGCCGGACCCCATCGTGAAGAAATGGTGCAACCACACGAGATACGACAGGATGGTGATGACCACGGTCGCATAGACCATCGACGTGTAGCCGAACAGTCGCTTGCCGGAAAACGTCGAGACGACCTCTGAAAAAATGCCGAAAGCCGGCAGAATCAGGATGTAAACCTCCGGATGCCCCCAGATCCAGATCAGGTTCACGTACATCATCGGGTTTCCGCCGAAGTCGTTCGTGAAGAAATTCGTGCCGACATAGCGATCGAGCGACAGCAGTGCGAGCACGGCCGTCAGCACCGGGAAGGAGGCAACGATCAAGACGTTGGTGCAGAACGCTGTCCAGGTGAAGACCGGCATCTTCATCATGGTCATGCCGGGTGCACGCATCTTGAGGATCGTGCAGATGAGATTGATACCAGATAGCGTCGTTCCGACACCGGCTACCTGCAGGGACCATATGTAATAATCCACACCGACATCAGGGCTGTGCCCGATAT
>JAEYVN010000146.1 GCA_023431725.1 Pseudomonadota bacterium | reverse complement strand
ACCGCTGCGTCCTTTTGTGCGACTATGGCGAACCGGACGCCCCGCGGCGTTGGTGATCCTGGAATGGACCGGCGTTCTATTGGGGGCGCATATCATGATCAGGCTGACCGTCGTTGTCGCAGCAATGTTGCTCGCAATCGGGCTTACGCCCGCGGTTGCGCAGAAGCGCGTGGCGCTGGTCATCGGCAATGACAGCTATCAGCACGTGACGCGGCTGCAGAAGGCCGCCAACGACGCCGAGCGGGTGGCCAAAACCCTCAAGGGCCTTGGCTTTCAGGTGATCTCGGCCACCAACCAGAACCGCCGCGCCATGAGCGACAGCCTGGCCGCCTTCGAGCGGACGCTGTCGGAGGGCGATACCGCCTTCTTCTTCTTTGCCGGCCATGGCTTCCAGATCCGCGGCGAGAATTATCTCCTGCCGACCGACGTGCCGATGGCGCTCGATGGCGAGGAGGAGAAGATCCACGAGAACGCGTTCCTTGCCCGCCGCATCATGGACCGTATCCGCAGCAAGCGCGTTCGGACGACTGTTGTCGTGCTCGATGCCTGCCGCAACAATCCGTTCGAGCGTGCCGGCACCCGCAGCGTCCGTGGCGGCGGCGGCCTCGCGGCCATGAGCGAGGATGGTGCGTTCGTTCTGTATTCCGCGTCCGAAAACCAGACTGCGCTCGATTTCGCCTCGGCCGACGACAAGGACCCGAACTCGGTTTTCACCCGCTATTTCATGAAGGACCTGGAGACGCCCGGTCTGTCGCTGGTGCAGGTTGCCAAGCGCACGCAGGCGAGCGTGACGGAACTCGCACGCAAGTACAAACATGCGCAGCGCCCGGCCTATTACGACGAGATCGTCGGCGACGTCGTGCTGAACGGCACACTCGATCCCAAGCGGGCAATCGAAACCATTCCGCAACAGGTGGCCGCCATTCCGGTGCAGCCGTCGCCGTTGCAGAACCGTCAGAGCGAGCCGGAGCAACTGAATGCGCCGCTGGCCAATTTCATGCGCCACAACGGCGGCTGGTCAGTGACTTTGTCGTTCGCCGATCCGGTGACGGCAATCTCCTGGCGGTTCGGCGAGAAGGGCAATTTCAGGGAAACCGGATTCCTCGACACGCTCGATCCGCGCACGCGCAAGCGCATGCCCAATCCGTCGCTGCAGCTTGATGCCGATACGCCGGAAGGCACGATCTATGTGCGCTATGCCGATGTTCGCGGCGACTGGGCCGAGCCGTTTCCGATCAAATTCGATCCGGTCGCGGCGCTGGAACGGGGAGAGCGCCAGATCCTCGAAATGACCAGCGGCAGCTGGCTGTCCTTCCGTGAGTTCAACGGGCTGATGGTCTATTACACCCATCTGATTTCGTATCGCTGCGCGATCCGCGAAGTGAAGATCGGTATCGACTCCACTGTACCGGACAGGAAGCTGGCGCTCCCGGCCTGCGATCCGCAGAACCCGTCCGCTGTTCCGCACAGCGCGCAGCCCTATATGAAGCTGACGCCCAACACGAAGTTCGTATCCATCGAATTGACATACCGCGATGGTTCGGTGTCGGAGACAAAGACGTTCCGCGCCGACGCGCGTGGCAATCGATGATGTGTGCGATGCAGCATGAGGGCTGCATTTGAAAATAACGCATGCAATCGTGCCAGCCGTTCCGGGAAAATGACCTTTGCCGGAACAGCGTCCGCAGGTAACACCCCGTCTCACAAGACTAGGGAGATGGATAATAATGCGGACTCAAGTTGGGATTATCGGTGCTGGCCCCGCAGGGTTGATGCTGTCACACCTTTTGCATCTGGCCGGCATTGAATCGATCATCATCGAGAGCCGCAGCCGCGATTATATCGAGCATCGCATCCGCGCCGGCCTGATCGAGCAATGGGCCAGCGACATGCTGGTCGAAACCGGTGTCGGCGAGCGCATGCAGCGCGAAGCGATGTTCCATGTCGGAAATCACCTCTGCTTCAACGGCGCGACACATCATCTCAACTTCAAGGAACTGGTCGGGAAGGGGATCACCATCTACGGCCAGCAGGAGGTCGTGAAGGATCTTGTCGAACGACGCCTGAAGGATGGCGGGCAGATCATCTTCGAGGTCGAAGATACCGCCGTGCACGACTTCGGCACCGACAAGCCTTCGATCACGTTCCGCAAGGACGGCAAGGATCAACGCATCGATTGCGATTTCATTGCCGGCTGCGATGGCTTCCACGGCATTTGCCGGCCGAGCTTTCCCGACGGCGCCCTGACGTTCTACGACCGCGAATATCCGTTCGGGTGGCTCGGCATTCTGTCGGAGTCGCCGCCGCCGGATGACGAATTGATCTACGCGTATCACGACCGCGGCTTTGCGCTCTACACCATGCGTTCGCCGACCCTCGCGCGTTTGTATATCCAGGTCGAACATGACGAGGACGTCAACAATTGGCCCGATGATCGCATCTGGGAAGAACTGAATATTCGCCTGCAGGGCACACGCAAACTGCAGGAAGGCAAGATCCTGCAGAAGGGCGTGACGCCGATGCGCAGTTTCGTCT
>JAEYVN010000113.1 GCA_023431725.1 Pseudomonadota bacterium | reverse complement strand
ACGGTTCCGTGATCCGTTTTGATCGTAATGCGGCCGTGCTGATCAACAATCAGTCCGAGCCGGTCGGCACCCGTATCTTCGGACCGGTGCCGCGCGAACTGCGTGCCAAGAACCATATGAAGATCATATCGCTCGCCCCGGAGGTGCTGTGATGGCTGCCAAGATCCGTAAAGGCGACAAGGTTATTGTCCTGACCGGCCGTGACAAGGGCCGTTCGGGTGAGGTTATCGAGATGCGTCCGAGCGAAAGCCGCGCTCTCGTTCGCGGCGTCAACATGGTGAAGCGTCACCAGAAGCAGACGGCGCAGCAGGAAGGCGGCATCATCTCGAAGGAAGCCGCGATCCATCTGTCGAATATCGCGTTGGCCGACCCCAAGGACGGCAAGCCGACCCGCGTTGGTTTCAAAACCATGAATGACGGACGCAAGGTGCGCATCGCCCGGCGTTCGGGAGAGCAGATCGATGGCTGATACGCAGAAGGCATACGTGCCGCGTCTGAAGACGCAGTTCGATGAGGTCATTCGCGGCAAGCTGACCACGGATTTCGGTTACACGAATCCGATGCAGGTGCCCGTGATTACCAAGGTCGTGCTCAATATGGGCATCGGCGAGGGCGTCAACGACCGCAAGAAGGTCGAAAATGCCGCCAACGATTTGAGCCTGATTGCCGGTCAGAAGCCGATCATCACGCGCTCGCGCAAGTCGATCGCGACCTTCAAGCTGCGCGACGGCCAGGCCATCGGTGCAAAGGTGACGCTGCGCAAGACGCGCATGTATGACTTCATCGACCGCCTCGTGAACATCGCGCTCCCCCGCGTGCGCGACTTCCGTGGCCTCAACCCGAAGAGCTTTGACGGCATGGGCAATTATTCGCTCGGCCTCAAGGAACACATCATTTTCCCGGAAATCGACTACGACAAAGTGTCGGACGTCTGGGGAATGGACATCACAATCTGCACGACGGCGCGCACCGATGATGAGGCGCGTGCGCTGCTCGTGGCTTTAAACTTCCCCTTCCGGCAGTGAGAGCTGAACCCTCTCAGACGCGGATAGTCAGGAGACTTTGATGGCGAAAAAGAGTTCGATCGAGAAGAACAAGCGGCGTCGCAAGATGGCGAAGTCGTTTGCCGGCCGCCGTTCACGGCTGAAAGAGATCGCCATGGACAAGACCAAGCCGATGGAAGAGCGCTTTGCGGCTTCTCTGAAGCTTGCCGAAATGCCGCGTAATTCGTCGGCGACGCGTATCCGCAACCGCTGCGAAGTGACGGGCCGTCCGCGCGCTTATTACCGCAAGCACAAGCTGTCCCGTATCGCGTTGCGCGAGCTTGGCAACAAGGGCCTGATTCCAGGCCTTGTGAAGTCGAGCTGGTAAGGAGGGTCAGACCATGGCTGTGAACGATCCGGTCGGCGATTTGATCACCCGAATCCGTAACGCGCAGGAGCGCAACAAGTCGAAGGTAACTTCGCCTGGCTCCAAGTTGCGCGAGCGTGTTCTCGAAGTGCTGAAGTCCGAGGGGTATATCCGCGGTTATTCGACCGTGGAGCACCAGGACGGCCGCAGCGAGCTCGAGATCGAGCTGAAGTATTCCGACGGTACGCCGGTGATCCGCGAGATCTCCCGCGTCTCGAAGCCGGGCCGCCGCGTGTATGTGGCGGTGAAGAACCTGCCGCGGGTCAAGAATGGCCTCGGCATTTCCATCCTGTCGACCCCGAAGGGCGTCATGGCGGATCATTCCGCCCGCGATGCCAATGTCGGTGGCGAACTGCTCTGCACGGTGTTCTGATGTCACGCGTTGGCAAGAAACCGGTCGTTGTCCCGTCGGGCGTTAGCGCCAATGTGCAGGGCAAGACCATCAGCGTGAAGGGGCCGAAAGGCACCCTGTCGCTCGTCGTCCATGACCGCGTGAAGGTCGCTATGGACAAGGGTGAGATCAAGGTCGATCCGGCCGATGAGAGCAAGGAAGCGCGCGCTTTGTGGGGTACCACGCGTGCGAACCTGAACAACATCGTCACTGGCGTGACCCAGGGTTTCGAGCGCAAGCTGGAAATCACCGGCGTCGGTTATCGTGCGGCCGTGCAGGGCAAGAACCTGCAGCTCGCCCTCGGCTACAGCCACGATGTGGTCTATGCAATTCCGGAAGGCATCGCGGTTGCGACCCCGAAGCCGACGGAAATCGTTGTGACCGGTATCGACCGCAAGAAGGTCGGCCAGGTGGCGGCTGAAATTCGCGCCTATCGTCCGCCGGAGCCCTACAAGGGCAAGGGCGTGAAGTATGCCAACGAATTCATCTTCCGCAAGGAAGGCAAGAAGAAGTAACGCTCATGGCACACAAATCTCCCACAGAGCGCCGTGCGGCGCGCGTGCGCCGGGCCGTCAAGGCAGCGGCAAATGGCCGTATGCGGCTTTCGGTCCATCGCTCCTCGAAGCATATCTATGCTCAGGTCATCGATGACCTGAACGGCATTACGCTGGTGTCGGCCTCGACCTTGGAAAAGGCGCAGCGTGACAGCGGCAAGACCGGCGCCGATATCGCGGCGGCGAAGGCTGTTGGCAAGCTCCTGGCCGAGCGCGCCAGCGACAAGGGCATCAAGAACGTGGTCTTTGACCGCGGCCGCTTCATGTATCACGGGCGCATCAAGGCTTTGGCCGATGCGGCGCGTGAAGGCGGACTGAGTTTCTAACCGGGCAAAGGCAGAGGGCCTTTTGAGCCCGAGGGATAGACGATATGGCACGTGAACCCAGGCGCGATCGCGGTGAACGGGAAGAGTCGGAATTCATCGACAAACTCGTTCACATCAATCGCGTTGCGAAAGTGGTGAAGGGCGGCCGGCGTTTCGGCTTTGCCGCGTTGGTGGTGGTCGGTGACCAGAAGGGCCGCGTCGGCTTTGGTCACGGCAAGGCACGTGAAGTGCCGGAGGCGATCCGCAAGGCGACGGATGCTGCCAAGCGCAACCTGACGCGCGTTCCGCTGCGCGAGGGCCGCACGCTGCATCATGACGTGTATGGCCGTCACGGCGCCGG
>JAEYVN010000099.1 GCA_023431725.1 Pseudomonadota bacterium | reverse complement strand
AAAGCCGACCTCCCTTCCCTTCACTCTTTCGGACTGAAGCCGTCCCGTGAAAAGCGGGGCACGGAAGGAAGATGGTCATGACTGCCATTCGCCAGGAAAAAATCCGTCAGGAAAAGATCGCTGATTTCGACGCGCGCGAAGCGCTGCTCGATCGCGCCTATGGACCGAGCCGCTTCACCAAGACGTCGGAGCGTCTGCGCGAGGACCGCCTGCCTGCGGCAGGCCTGTCGTTTGTCGCCACCGAAAACGGCCAGATCATTGGCTCCGTGCGGCTGTGGAATGTATCGGCGGGTCCCGGCAGGGCGGCGCTGTTGCTCGGCCCTCTCGCCGTTGCTCCGGAACACCGCAGCAAGGGCCTTGGCGGCAAGCTGATGAAGCACGCCATCGCCACCGCGCGCATGCGCGGTCACGGCGCGATCCTGCTCGTCGGAGACGCGCCCTATTACCAGCGGTTCGGCTTCTCGACCGAGAAGACCGCATCACTGTGGATGCCGGGCGCCTATGAACAGCATCGACTGCTGGGCATAGAACTGCAGGCTGGTGCGCTCGATGGAGCGCGCGGCCTGATTGGAGCGACGGGTCGCCTTGCGCCGAAGCCGGACCTGCGCGCGCTGGTCGCGGCTTCGCACCGGGCTGTCGACGGCCCGACATCGCGCGCGGCTTAAAATTTGCGCCCGATAGCCTGGGCGGGTATCGCAGAGGCGATGCCCGCCCTCTCATTTTCATGAACCCGACAATGACTGGAGTAGGAAGCGATGACCAACTGGCCCGTGCACGGCAAGATCGATGGCCCGATCGTGATGATCGGCTTCGGCTCGATCGGCAAAGGCTTGCTGCCTTTGATCGAGCGCCACTTCACCTTCGACAGGGCACGGCTGGTGGTTGTCGATCCTGAAGACAAGGACCGCAAGATTCTCGATGATCGCGGCATTCGCTTCGTCCATGAAGGCGTGACCAAGAACAATTATCGCGAATTGCTGACGCCGTTGCTGACCAAGGGCGGCGGCCAGGGCTTTTGCGTCAACGTCTCGGTCGACACCTCTTCGGTCGAGCTGATGGAATTGTGTCGCGAGATCGGCGCACTCTATATCGACACGGTCAACGAGCCGTGGGCCGGCTTCTATTTTGATCCCAGCAAGGGACCGGAAGCACGTTCGAATTACGCGCTGCGCGAGACAACGCTGGCGGCCAAGCGCAACCGCCCTGCCGGATCGTCGACTGCGGTCTCCTGCTGCGGAGCCAATCCAGGCATGGTGTCCTGGTTTGTCAAACAGGCCTTGCTCGATATTGCCCGCGACACCGGTGTGAAGGTCGCAGAGCCGAAGACCCGCGAGGAATGGGGCAAGCTCGCCCAGCAACTCGGCGTGAAGGGCATCCACATCGCCGAGCGCGACACTCAGCGTGCGAAAAAGCCGAAGCCTCAAGGCGTGTTCGTCAATACGTGGTCGGTGGAAGGCTTCACCGGCGAGGGCATGCAGCCGTCCGAACTCGGCTTCGGCACACATGAAAAGTGGATGCCGGAGAACGGTCATCGCCACAAGACCGGCTGCGACGCTGCGATCTACCTGCTGCAGCCGGGCGCGGATACCTACGTGCGGTCATGGACGCCGACCGCGCAGGCGCAGCGCGCCTATCTGGTCACGCATAACGAGTCGATCTCGATCGCCGACTTCCTCACCGTGCGCAACGGCGCCAAGGTCGAGTACCGGCCGACCTGTCACTATGCCTATCATCCCTGCAACGACGCGGTGCTGTCGCTGCACGAGATGTTCGGTCAGGCCGGGCGCAAGCAGGACGTGTTCCACATTCTCAACGAGGACGAGATCGTGGACGGAATCGACGAACTCGGCGTGCTGGTCTACGGCCATGCCAAGAATGCCTACTGGTACGGCTCGCAGCTTTCGATCGACGAGACACGCGAGTTGGCGCCGTATCAGAACGCGACCGGCCTGCAGGTGACCTCGGCCGTGCTCGCCGGCATGGTGTGGGCGCTGGAAAATCCGAACGCCGGTATCGTCGAATCCGACGAGATGGATTTCCGCCGCTGCCTCGAAGTGCAGCGGCCGTATCTCGGGCCGGTCGTCGGTCACTACACCGACTGGACGCCGCTTGAAGGCCGTCCAGGCCTGTTCCCGGAAGACATCGACACCAGCGATCCCTGGCAATTCAAGAACGTGCTGGTGCGCTGATCTCTTACCCCTCTCCCCCCAGGGGGAGAGGGTGCTCTCCCCGCCAGGGGAGGTCAAAGCAAGAGCGGCTCAAGCCAGATCGACAACGCCCGCAGCCCGATCCTCGCAGGCAAAGGCGAGCTGGTTGCCATCAGGACTCCAGGCCAGCGCCGTCACCGGCGTATTCAGTTCCGCCGAATGCACGAGGACTTCTGCGCCGTCCTCGACCCGCACCAGCAGCACCATCCCGTCTTCGTAACCGGCCGCGACGACCGGCTGTTTCGGATGACAGGCAACCACGCCGAGCTTCTTGCCGTGCGGAGCCAGCAGCTTCGGCTGCTTGCCCATTGGACCGTCCTTGCCGGAAAACGGCCACAGGATCAGCTGATCCGAACCGCCAGTGGCGAGATAGGCGCCGTCTGCCGTCCATTGCATCGAGCGCACGCGCGTTGCGTAGCCGGACATGCGCATGTGCTTGGCATCGACGAGGCGCCAGCCATGCAGCATCGGCTCCTGCATGGTGGTGACGATGAAGCGGCCATCGGGGCTCACGGTGATGCCGAGATGCGAGCCCTTCCATTCCAGAAATTCCGGCTTGGCCTGCGCGTTCGGAAACCAGAGCGACGCGCCGTTGTAATGCGCAATCGCCAGGCGGAAGCCCTTCGGCAGGAAGGCAAGACCGCCGACCGTTGACGGCAACTCGACCGACTTAACCTCGCCCTTGCGCGTTGCGACCTGCGCCACCTTGCCAACCGACCAGGCCACGGCACCATCGTTGCCGAGCGCGATCTGGTCGATCCATTTGCCTTTCGGATCGGTGAAGACGGTGCGGGTCGTGCCGGCGGCATCGATCTCGACCACCTTGCCGTCATCGCCACCGGTGACGATCCGCGTGC
>JAEYVN010000087.1 GCA_023431725.1 Pseudomonadota bacterium | reverse complement strand
GCGAAAATCAGGCTTCGCCGACTTTCAGATCCGGCGCGTCCGGATGCTTGATGCCGACGACATGATAACCGGCATCGACATGGTGGATTTCGCCGGTCACACCGCGCGACAGGTCAGACAGGAAATAGGCGGCGGAATCGCCAACCTCGTCGAGCGAGACATTACGGCGCATAGGCGTATTATATTCATTCCATTTCAGGATGTACCGGAAATCGCCGATACCTGAAGCTGCGAGAGTCTTGATCGGTCCTGCCGAAATTGCATTCACGCGAATATTCTTCTGACCGAGATCGGCGGCCAGATAACGCACGGACGATTCCAGCGCCGCTTTCGCGAGGCCCATGACGTTGTAATGCGGCATCCACTTCTCGGCGCCGTAATACGTCAGGGTCAGCATCGACCCACCATTCGTCATCAGCTTTTCGGCACGCTGGGCGATCGCGGTGAACGAGTAGCAGGAGATCAACATCGTCTTCACGAAGTTGTCCTCGGTCGTATCGATATAGCGGCCGTCGAGTTGATCCTTGTCGGAGAAGGCGATCGCATGAACGACGAAATCGAGTGAGCCCCAGGCGGACTGAACGGCCTGAAAAACGGAATCGATCGTCGCAGGCTCGGACACGTCGCAGTGGCCCACCACGATACCATCCACCTCTTCGGCGAGCGGCTCGACACGCTTTTTCAGCGCGTCACCCTGGTAGGTGAAAGCCAGGTCCGCCCCGTGGTTGTGACAGGCCTTGGCGATCCCCCAGGCGATCGATCGGTTATTTGCGACTCCCATGATCAGCCCGCGTTTTCCGCGCATGAGGCCAGGTGCGTCCGGCATTGATATCCCTTCTTTAGGCGCTTGAGGCGATCCACCTTGTGGCATAGGGCCTCGGGACCATCAAGAACCGGTAGAATCGCCTCCTGAGGGCGGCGTGGACGCGTCAATTTCGGAATAGTGAATATACTGGCGGTGTTGTTCCAAGCATGACAACACATTCGTCAGAATGCCATGTCCTTCCGGCTTCTCAGCTTTCAGAATAGCCGGAAGGACGATCTAAAGTGACCGATTCCAGGGACCGTCACCGATGAGCAGCTTTCGACAGGATGTGGAAACCAATGTCCCGGCGCTACGGCGTTACGCGCGCGCACTGACGCGCGATGGCGAACTGGCCGACGATCTGGTGCAGGACACGCTCGTCCGTGCGTTACGCTCCGAGCATCTTTTTCATGGCGGGGAGATCCGCTCATGGCTGTTCACCATCCTGACCAACCTCAATCGCAATCGGCTCCGGTCCTTGGCCCGTCGACCGATGACCTCGACGTTGGACGACAGCGATGCGCCGGACTCGGCCGGTCCCGAAGCCGGGGGTCGCGATATCGAACGGGCGCTCGACCTTCTGGTGGAAGACCAGAAGCAAGCCCTATTGCTGGTTGTCCTGGAGGGGCTGTCCTACCGCGAAGTCGCCGAGGTCCAAGGCGTTCCGATCGGCACCGTGATGTCGCGCCTTGCGCGCGCACGGGCTCAGATCAAGGCCTATCTCGACGGCGAGCGCCCCGCGCTGAGGCGGGTGAAATGACAAGAGGTGCCCGATGATCGATCGTGGATCACCCATAACGGAAGACGAACTGCACGCCTTCGTTGACGGCGAGCTGCCGTCCGATCGTAAAGTCGAAGTCGAAGCATGGCTGGCATCGCATCCCGACGATGCGGCACGGGTCGCTGCCTGGGAAACACAAGCCGACGTCATTCGTCTGCGCTTTGGCAGCACGGTGAACGAACCGGTGCCGTCACATCTGAAAGTGGATGCGTTGGTGCGCTCCGGCCGAAACTGGCGAGCCGTCGCGGCAGCAGTTGCGGCGGCAGCCTTCCTGATTGGTGGCGTCGCAGGCTGGATGGCACGCGATACCTCCGAAGTGACCGCCGCCCCCGGTGACTCAGCCGACCAGTTTGCGCAGCATGCCCTGTCGGCGCACAAACTTTATATTGGCGAAATCCGCCATCCCATCGAAGTGGGCGCCTCCGAAGCACACCTGACACCCTGGTTGTCGCGCCGCCTGGGCACGACGTTGCGCATCCCCGACTTCTCGGCTTTCGACCTGAAGCTGCTGGGGGGCCGACTGCTGCCCGGTGACACCGGACCGGCTGCGCTCCTCATGTATGAGAACGGCCATGGCGACCGGATCACCTTCTATTCCGCCAAGCTGCCCGGACCGCAGATGTCCTTCCGCTATTATCAATCCGACAACGTTGCGGCGATCCGGTGGCTGGTGAGCGATTACGGCTATGTGGTCAGCGGTCCGGCCGACAAGATGCGACTAAAGGAACTGGCCAAGGCCGCCTTCGAGCAGCTGGAGAACAGGGCCCCGCCACCGCCACCCAATCGCTCATCAAACGAGCCTTTGATCAGCAAACGCGGAACATAGGCGCCTGTCCGGATTACGAAGGATTTCCATCGTGATCCGGACGGACCGTTGACTGATCAGCCGAGATTTTTGCGCGGATCGTAGGGTTTCTCGTCGCGCATTTTGCGCATCGGCTCGTCGAGATCGCCGTCGCTTTGCTCCGGCAACATGATGCGAATGGTTGCGAGCAGATCGCCCTTCCCGGCTTTGTCGGGCAATCCCTTGCCCTTGAGACGGAAGGTACGGCCGCTATTGGTGTTGGCCGGAAGTGCCAGTTCCACCGCACCGTCGAGGGTCGGGACCCGCACCTTGCCTCCGAGCACCGCCTCGTAAATCGTGATCGGCAGTTCCAGGCGGATATTCGATCCGTCACGTTCGAAATAGGGATGCTTGGCGATATTGACGGTGATGATGGCATCGCCCGGCGTACCGCCGGCGCCCGGAAAGCCCTGCCCCTTGAGGCGAATCTGCTGTCCGTCGGACAAACCGGCCGGGATTTTGACATCGACTTCCTTGCCGGTCGGCAGATAGACGCGGCGCGAGCCGCCATGCGCCAGATCGGACAAGGATATCGTGACCGAAGCCGCCACGTCCTGCCCGGGCGAAGGTGCAAACTCCTCAGGCTCAAACGGCGTACCGCCGGCCCGGGCACGCGCCCGGCCGCCCATCATCTCCTTCAGGATTTCATCGATGCCGCCAAAACCGCCGCGCGAGCTGCGCTGCTGGCCGCCCTGTGGACTCCAGCTGAAGCTTTCGAAATTCATGTCGGGACCGGCACCGGCCCCCCCACGAAAGCCACCGAACCCGCCGCCGGGATGCATTCCCTCGAACCCGGTGAAACGCGGCTTGCCTTCGGCATCAATCTCGCCGGCGTCGAATTGCTTGCGCTTTTTCTCATCGCCCAGGATCTCATAGGCAGAATTCGCTTCTGCAAAGCGCTCAGCAGCTTTCGGGTCGTCCTTGTTGGCGTCGGGATGGTGCTTTTTGGCAAGCTTTCGAAAGGCTGACTTGATCTGGCCAGCCGCAGCCCCCCGCGGCACCCCGAGAACCTCGTAGGGGTCGCGCATTCAATAACTCCTTGAAAAACTGAGGCCGGCTGGGCCGGCTTGTCGTTCACTCGATATTTGGGATTGTAGTCCGATTTTCGCAACGCCGATGGGCGAAGCGATCAAGTCCGCCGCCACGGTTTCAGCCGGCGCACCTCCCATCGTCCCTTATTGGCCCGGCAGGCCTCGCCCTGCATCCAGGATTCCGAACCCTCCGCCACATAGCTGGCAAGAAAGTCGCGACACAACGTACCTTCCACGCGATAGGCGCTCGCAAGCGGCGTTACCGTGCCGCGGGCGCCGGATAGTGGATTTTCCCAAGGCAGGCTCGCGTCCTTGGCGCCGCGGCTCAGGACTTCGGTCGCGGCCAGCTTTGCGTAGGCCAAATCCGACGCGGGCGGCATCTCCGGCTTCTGCTCATCTTCAGCCCGCGCTACAACCGGGACAGAGACGGAGCCGGTATTCACGGCCTTGTCGTCGTCCTTTCGGAACATCGACCCGAGTTGATAACTGGTGCTGCAACCGGCCGAGAGACTTGCGATCAGCACCGAGCCTGCGCAAGACAGCAGCCGGCATAGGCGCGCGAGTTGCGCTCCCCTATATTCCA
>JAEYVN010000033.1 GCA_023431725.1 Pseudomonadota bacterium | reverse complement strand
GAGAAGTTCGGCACACCGCTCCCTTACGTCGCGGGTACGGAATTCGCCGCCAACAATGTCGCAGTCTATTCGCCGGATCGTCCGCGCGTGATCGTCCATGGCCGCGCTCAGGTCAGTCCCTGGATCGACATGGACGATGTGAAGAAGCGTGGCGCGATCGTCGTCTGGGAAGCGGGTCTGCCTTTTGCGCATGTGAACGAATGGCGGCGAACCTTCGGCGCGGAGGGCGAGCCTGTCGTCATCGAATTGCCGCGCCAGCGCAACGCGACACCGACTCGTATCGCTTATTGGCTCATCCCGCCGCGCAACTAAGCCGTTGAAGTCACAGACTTCATTGTTGATACGCTTGCGCTTCGCTGGCGGCTCGTGAACATTGTTGATCTGATGGGCGAATCATTTGCGGCGGAGGGGCGGGCTCAACTGCCCAGTATGGGACTACGATGCTGAGACTTGCGGCGATATTCATTGCTATCTGCATGGTTCTCATCGCAGTGTCGCTCGGTGCCATTGGCTACCTGGTCTTCGGCCTCACCGGGACGGAAGCGATCTTGATTGCGCTGACGGCAATGGCCGGCCTGGCGTTGTACAATACGGTGGCGGTGCGGGTGCAGGACCGCGATCATGTCGCCAAGCAGATCACCGATCTGTCGCGTGGCACGGCAGACCTCGCCCGGCAGGTCGCGGAAATGACGCGTCGCCAGATCGCTCTTGAAAGCCTGGAAGCGTCGCGCCGGGCGCCGGGGCCGAACGAGGGCATGGCGGCCGAAATCAGCGAACTCGGCGAACTCGTCAAGCATCTTGCCGAGACCTTGGCAGAACACGAGACGCGTCTGATCGAGCTGCGTGAGCAGCCTACGGCGCTTCTGGCCGCGCTTGCCGCAGCCGGACCTGAGCCTGTCGAGGCACCGCAAGAGGTGGCCGCCGCTCCGGTCACTGCTGTTGCGGCCGTCGTGCATCAGGATGCGCCGGCGCCGCAGGTTGTTGCTGCAGTCGAGATGGCCAAGCCCGCGCCTGTCGTTGAAACGGCAGCGGCGACCGGACCCTTCAAGGGCAAGAAGCATGAGGAGATCGCGGCCGTTGTCCGCGACGCCATCGACGATAACCGCATGGACCTTTATCTGCAGCCGGTCCTGACCTTGCCGCAACGCAAGGTGCGCTATTACGAAGCGATGACCCGGCTGCGCATGCAGGACGGCACGCTCATCCTGCCGGCCGATTTCATGGCCGATGCCGAAAAGGCCAATCTGCTGCCGCGCATCGACAACATGCAGCTCTTCCGCTGCGTTCAGGTGCTGCGCCGGTTGATGCTGCAAAATCGCGAAATCGGCCTGTTCTGCAATGTGTCGATGCCGACGCTCAACGATACCGATGTCTTCCGTCAGTTCTATGACTTCCTGGAAGCGAACCGGGCCCTGGCGTCGTCGCTGACGCTGGAATTCACGCAGGATGCGCTGCGTGGCATGGGGCCGCTCGAACAGGAGAGCCTGGCGTCGATCAGCTCGCTCGGTTTCCGCTTCTCGATGGATCGTGTCAGCGACCTGCGGATGGGACCGCGCGATCTGGCCGATCTCGGCGTGCGCTTCGTCAAGGTGCCGGCCAACCTTCTGCTGAGCAAAAGCAGTTCGTCGTCCGACATTCACGCCGCCGATCTGTCCGATCTCCTCGGTCGTCACGGCATCAGCCTGATCGCCGAGCGCATCGAAACCGAGGCCACGGTCATCGACCTGCTCGACTACGATGTGCGCTTCGGCCAGGGCTTCCTGTTCTCGGCGCCGCGTCCGGTCCGCGCCGAAGCGCTGCAGGCGACGTCCGCCCAGCGCGCCGAAGCTGTGCAGGTCAGCCCCGCGGTGGCGGAGCCGCAGCGTTCGGCGCCTTCCTCGGGGATGGCTGGTTTGGTCGCTCAACCGGCGATGTAATCGACCGGGCGTCGCTTCTGATCAGACGCGCACGTCGATGCCGGATACGGCCCCCTGGCTGTCTTCCAGGGCGCCGAGCAATTCCCGCCAGCTTTGATAGCCGGATGTCGGATCTGCCGCCTTGCCCTGACGCTCGAGAGCGCCAATCACGTCCTTGATGATGTCCATGTAGTTCATCGGCGTGTTGCGAAAGCTCTCGCGCTCTTCCGGCGTATAGGCGACGAACTCGCCATTCGGGCCGGGCTTGCCGAGGGGGAGCTCGGTATTATCCAGAAGGAACAGGTGGCTGAGGCCAATCTTGCCGGTGTCGAACAGGCCCTTGGCGACGCTCTTCATCTGATGCGACGTGATGTGGCTGAAATCGTGTGTCCGCACCTGGGCCGAGGGAGCCTGCGCGACCGGCGACACGGTCTCATGCGCTGACGCAGGTGTCCGCCTCTGCCGAGCGGCCATTGCCGTATAGGAGCCGCTGACATCTCCCCTGATTTTCATGGAAACCTCCAGTCGCGTGAGCAAATTACGCTTTACGCACCGAACGCTGCACGGAATCAGGATAGCAAATCTGGCGCCCACATTCGACCCGTGATGGCCCCATCGGTATCGTCCGGTACCAGGACGATATGAGAGGGTGACGGCAGCGCTTCGCCGCGCTAAATCGACCCGCCTCTGCCATGGATCGGGATCTCCCTTGACAATTTTCTCAGAAAGCTTGGCGGCTCTTGCGCCGGATTATGATGTCGTTTTGTCCGATGTCTGGGGTGTCGTGCATAACGGCGTCGCCGCATTTCCGGATGCCTGCGAAGCGTTGACGCGTTTTCGCGACGGCGGCGGAACTGTGGTGCTGATCACCAATGCGCCGCGCCCCAATGGCGTGGTCGCCAGCCAGCTCGCGCATTTCGGCGCGCCGCGCAGCGTCTATGACGCGATCGTCGCGTCGGGTGACGTGACGCGTAACGTGATCGCGCAGCGGCCGGGACAGACCATCCTGCATATCGGTCCGCAACGCGATCTTGCGACATTCGAAGGACTGGACGTGCAATTCGCGCCGGTCGAAAGCGCGGATTATGTCATCTGCACCGGCCTGTTCCACGAGGATACGGAAACGGGCGAAGATTATCGTCCGATGCTGGAGGCGATGCGGGCGCGCAATCTGTTCATGGTGTGCGGCAATCCCGATGTCATCGTCGAACGCGGCGATGCGGTTCTCTATTGCGCGGGTGCGATCGCCGATCTCTACGTGAAGATGGGCGGCGATGTTCTCTATGCCGGCAAGCCCTATGCGCCGATCTACGATCTCGCGCTGCAGCTCGCGCAGGATGCACGCGGCAAGCCGGTGGATCGCAAGCGCGTGCTGGCGATCGGCGATTCCGTGCGCACCGATTTTGCCGGTGCGGCCGGCTACGGCATCGATTGCATGTTCGTCACGGCCGGCATTCACGCGGCCGAATTCGGCGGCCGCGATGATCCCGATCCGGATGCGGTCGAGCGCGTGCTGATCGCGGCCGGCGGCAAGCCGCGCGCCATCGCTCGCCGGCTGAAGTGGTGAGTTTCAGTAAGGCGCATCATCATGCCCGCGCGGGTCGCGGCATCCATGTCGTTCATGGCGTACTCAAGCGGGGCATCGCACATGTCGCGCGCCCGGCTTGACCTGTGCGATGGCGACGCCCGAGATGGCGAGCAGGCCGCCGGCGATCAACTGCGGCGTCATCAGCTCGCCGAGAAACAACACGCTGGACATCACGGCGAACACCGGCAGCAGCAGGCCGAATGGTGCGACCCGGTTCATGGAGCAACGGGCAATCAGCCAGAACCAAAGGCCGAAGCCGACAATTCCTCCGATGAAGATGGTGTAGGCGAGCGCGAGCCAGCCCCGTTCATCCGCCGTGGCAAGGCTCGCCATTTGTCCGTGCTCAAGGAGCAGCGACATCACCAGGACCTGCGGCACTGTCAGCAGCGATGACCATCCCATCAACATCAAGGGATCAAACGGGCCGTAGCGTTTCGTCAACACGTTGGACACCGCGAATGCGAAGGCTGCGCCGACGACGAGCAGCAGCGGAAGCGCGTTTCCGGACAGGCCAGGTCCCGCGGCCAACACGACCACGCCGGCAAAGGCAAGCAGCACGCCGGCGGATGTGGTGAGCGACGGCTTCTCCGCAAGCAGCGGCCAGGCCAGCAGGATGGTGAAGGGCGTGGCGATTTGATACGCGATCGCCGACATGCTGCCCGAGCCAAGCCCAAGGCCGACATAGAAGAGCCCGAAGTTCAGCCCGCCAAAGAAAACCGAAATCGTTGCGATGGGGCCGAACTGTTGACGTGTCGGCCTTTTGACAAACGGGATCAGCAGCGCCGCGATGGCCAGGAAGCGCAGCGCGAGAAAGAAGAGGGGCGGAAATTCCTGAACGCCCACCTTGATGGCCACGAACTGATAACCCCAGAGCAAGGGGACCAATATCGCGCAGGCGATCTGGATGGCGGACATTGGATTTCCTCCTTTTAAGACCGATCGGTCTAGATATGGACGCGCCGACGACCGCTGCGTCTTTGCGATTGTCTAGGTGATGAAGCGGTCGAGGAGAGCGTCGGCGGTGGCTTGCGACGCGGTCCGTGTCGGCGCCGTTTTGCCGATCACGCGCAGCCCCTCGACGAAACAGACGAGAATGCGGGCGGCACTGGAAGGCTCGACGCCATCGGCCAACCGGCCGGCCGCCTTTGCGCGGGAAAGCGCATCGGCCACCTTGGCCTCCATCGCTTTGAAGAAGCCCGCGATGCGTTGATCGACCTCGGCGTCACGGCCGGCCAGTTCCATGGCCGTGGCCACCAGCAGGCATCCGCGCCGGCCATTGGCACCGCTCGTGCGATCAACATAGCCGGCGAGATAGGCCCGCAGGCCGTCGATCGGCTTGCTGTCGGAGGCGAGTTCGACATCCATTCGTGCCAGGGCATCGGCAATGTACCGATCGAGCGCCCGCAGGAAGAGTGAGTGCTTGTCGCCGAACGCGGCATACAGGCTGCCACGCGAGAGCCTCGTCGCACGAAGCAGGTCCGGCAGCGCCGTGGCGTGATAGCCGCGCGACCAGAACGCATTCATCGCGCGCTCGACGGCGGCGTCGGTGTCGAAACTTCGGGGGCGGCCACGGGCCGACTGCGCTGGGGTTCGGCGGCTCATGCCGCAATATAGACCATTCGGTCTTTAAATAGCAAGTGGCCGCCGCCGGCTGCGGAGTGCCCTGGTGGAACCGATGGCGTGATGTTCGAAAGAGCGGCCTGGTGTTAAGCCGCTTGTGTCTCGCTGGCGAAGACCGCGTCGATCTTGCTCTTCAGGGTCTGCGCGTTGAACGGTTTGACGATGTAATTGTTGACGCCGGCCTGTTTGGCGGCGACCACATTCTCGGTTTTCGATTCCGCCGTGATCATGATGAAGGGGACATGGGCCAGCTGCGGGTCGGCGCGCATTTCCTTCAGCAGGTCGTAGCCGGTCATCGGCTCCATGTTCCAGTCGGAGATGACGAGGCCATATTGCCGTTCACGCAGGCGAACGAGGGCCGCGGCGCCGTCGGAGGCATCATCGATGTCCTCAAAGCCGATCTGTTTCAGCAAATTGCGGATAATGCGGACCATGGTGTTGTAGTCGTCGACGACCAGAATGGGCATCGCGAGGTTGACCGACATCGTCACAGCTCCGTCACTGCAGCAGTTCGCCGCTTGCAGTCTGCATCCCGGGCGTTCTGCCCGTAGGGCGGACCATACCGGGATGCGTTGAAAAACCCGTTAATCGGCTAAAATTTGCGGAAATACCGATGGGCATGAAAAGCGTGCATTTTCCGCGGCCGCTGTAGTATTTGCTAACGCTGTATTAACCGATCGGCCAAGTTCTCTGATGAATGTGCCCGCCAAAGCTGCCGTCGACCCGCGAATGGTCCGGACCCTGTATTTCGAGGATCTGGCCGTCGGCATGCGCGAAACCCTGATGAAGTCGGTAATGGAGACCGATGTCGTCGGCTTCGCCAATGTGTCGGGCGACGATAATCCGATCCATCTGTGCGACACCTATGCCGCCGGCACCCGCTTCGGGCAGCGGATCGCGCACGGGCTTTATACGGCCAGCCTGATTTCGGCGGTGCTGGGCACGCGCCTGCCGGGCGCAGGTGCGGTCTATCGGTCGCAGACGCTCAATTTCCACGCGCCGGTCAAGATCGGGGATGTCGTATCGATCATCGTCGAGGTGACGGAACTGGTCCGGGAGGGTCGCAAGGTGAAGCTGCATTGCGAGGCCCTGGTGGACCACCAGCTCGTGCTGGATGGCGAGGCCATTGTCTCGGTGCCGGGCCGTCCCAAGGCCTAATGCCCTGACGGGCGGGTCTGTCTTGACTTGTCGGCCCACCGGGCCGACACGATGCGGCGAGCAGGATGCCGAAAAGTGTGAAGCGGTTTTCGGACAACATCATGCTCCACCTTTGGTAAAGCCACCCTGCCGTATCGAGCATGCCGTCTGTCTCCCAGGATCACCCGTTCATCGTCGTCCATGACGACGGTCCCGACATTGCGAAGTTGCGAACCGCGGTCGTTGCCATCGGCAATTTCGACGGCGTGCATCGCGGCCACCGCTCCGTGATCGCCTGCGCGCAGCGCCGCGCCGCAGCCGCGGGGGTGCCGGCGGCCGTGCTCACGCTCGAACCGCATCCGCGGTCCTATTTTCGCGCCGACGAGAAGTTGTTTCGTCTGTCCGATGAGAAGCAGAAGTTGCGGCTCCTGGCGGCCACCGGCGTCGACGGTGCGGTGGTGCTGACCTTCAACGCCGCGCTGGCCAGCCTGCCGGCCGAGCAATTCGTCTCGAAGATCCTGGTCGAGCGGCTGGCGGTGTCCGGCGTCGCCGTCGGCTTCGATTTCCACTTCGGCCAGGGCCGGGGCGGCTCGCCCGCCTTTCTGAAGGATGCCGGCGCCCGCTACGGCTTTCCGGTCGATGTGGCGCCGCCGCTGGAAGACGAGGGACGGCCGGTCTCGTCCGGTACCATTCGGGGCGCCCTGGAGGCCGGACGGGTGGTCGAGGCGGCTGAACTGCTCGGTTATCCCTGGTTTGTCACCGGCGAGGTGATCCATGGCGAAAAACGCGGCCGCGACCTCGGTTTTCCGACCGCCAATCTCAAGCTCGATCCCGCCTGCCGCCTGAAGCACGGCATCTATGCGGTGCGGGTCGGCATCGGTGACAAGCGCTATGACGGGGTGGCCAGTTTCGGCCGCCGTCCGACCTTCGACAACGGCGCGCCGCTGCTGGAGACCTTCCTGTTCGATTTTTCCGGCGATCTCTACGGCAAGACCATCGATGTCGCCCTGATCGGCTGGATCCGCCCGGAGGAGAAGTTCGACGGCATCGAGGCGCTGATTGCGCAGATGAATGTCGATTCCGCCCGGGCGCGCGAGGCGCTGGCCCGGTCGGGTGACGCTTTTCCGCCGTTGGGCATGATTTGAGCGCCTTTGCGCGCTGCAATACGCCTGCTACACCACGCCCCGCCTTTCGAATTCGCGCGCGATGCCGCCGTCGGCTGATCGCACGCCAAGAGCATGCCGGACATGACCGAGACTAAACGCGATTATTCCGAGACCCTGTTCCTGCCGCAGACGCAATTCCCGATGCGTGCGGGCCTGCCCGAGCGCGAGCCGGCGCTGCTGGCGCGCTGGAAGAGCGAGGATCTCTACGGCAAGCTGCGCGAGGCCGGGAAGGGCCGCCGCAAGTTCGTCCTGCACGATGGTCCGCCCTATGCGAACGGCAACATCCACATCGGCCACGCGCTCAACAAGGTGCTGAAGGACGTGGTCACCCGCAGCCAGCAGATGCTCGGCTTCGACTCCAATTACGTGCCGGGCTGGGACTGCCACGGCCTGCCGATCGAATGGAAGGTCGAGGAGGAGAATTACCGCTCCAAGGGCAAGGCCAAGCCGAATTTCAGCGACCCGCAGGCGATGATTGCCTTCCGCCAGGAATGCCGCGCCTATGCGCAGCATTGGCTGAACGTGCAGCGCGACGAATTCATCCGTCTCGGCGTCGAGGGCGACTGGGCGCATCCCTATACGACCATGAGCTACGCCGCCGAGGCGCAGATCTCGCGCGAGATCATCAAGTTCGCGAAGA
>JAEYVN010000600.1 GCA_023431725.1 Pseudomonadota bacterium | reverse complement strand
CGTCCATCAGAATGACTTCCGGACCGACGGCGATGGCGCGCGCGATACACAAGCGCTGCTGCTGGCCGCCGGACAGACCGGTGCCGGGATCGTTCAGACGATCCTTCACCTCTTCGAACAGGCCCGCACGCTTCAGGCTCGACGCGACGATCTCGTCGAGATCGGCCCTGGAGCGCGCCATGCCGTGAATCCGCGGCCCATAGGCGACATTCTCGTAGATCGACTTGGGGAACGGGTTGGGCTTCTGGAAGACCATGCCGACCCGCGCCCGCAACTGCACGACGTCGAGCGACCTGTCGTAGATGTCGAGATTGTCGATCTCGATGGTCCCGGTCACCCGCGCGATCGGAATGGTGTCGTTCATGCGGTTGATGCAGCGCAGGAAGGTCGACTTGCCGCAACCCGACGGTCCGATGAAGGCCATCACCGACTTCTCCGGAATGTCGACACTGACATCCTTCAGCGCGTGCTTGTCGCCGTAATAGACGTTGACCTTGCGCGCGACCACTTTCGGCGCCGGCTTTGCAGCATCGACGGCGGTCGGCGCGACGGCCGGTTTAACCATGGCGTCCATAGCCAGCATCTCCTACTCCCAATTCCTACCAGCGCCGCTCGAAGCGTTTGCGCAGGATGATTGCAGTGCCGTTCATGACAAACAGGAAGCCGAGCAGCACCATGATGGCGGCGGCGGTGCGTGCCTGGAAACCGATTTCCGGCAGATCGGACCACAGGAAGATCTGCACCGGCAGAACCGTCGAGGCATCGGTGATCGAGGTCGGCGTTTCGACGATGAAGGCCACCATGCCGATCATCAGAAGCGGCGCGGTTTCGCCCAGCGCATGTGCCATGCCGATGATCGTGCCGGTCATGATGCCGGGCATGGCCAGCGGCAGAACATGATGGAAGATCGCCTGCTGATGCGACGCACCGACGCCCAGCGCAGCCTCCTTGATCGACGGCGGCACCGCCTTCAAGGCCGCGCGCGAGGCGATGATGATGGTCGGAAGAACCAGCAGCGCCAGCACCAGACCACCGACAACCGGAGCCGAACGCGGCAAGCCGAAGAAGTTGAGGAAAACCGCCAGACCGAGCAGGCCGAACACGATCGAAGGCACCGCCGCGAGGTTGTTGATGTTGACCTCGATGATCTCCGTTACCCAGTTCTTCGGCGCGAATTCCTCAAGATAGATCGCACCGGCAACACCCAGCGGCAGGCAAAGCGCGAGCGTGACCAACAGGGTCAGCGCCGAACCAACCAGTGCGCCTCGAATACCGGCGAGCTCCGGCTCGCGGCTGTCGCCCGAAGAGAAGAAGCGCCAGTTGAACTGGCTCTGCACCATGCCCTTGTCCTTGAGGGCATTGAGCCAGGTGACCACCCGGTCGTTCAGCCGGCGGCTTCCTTCCGGTGTCTCGTACGTCACGATCTGCCAGGCGCCGGGCGCGGCGGGATCAGCAGACTTGAGGGCAATCAGCGTGTCGCCTTTCACCCCGTCATTGCTCACCTCCGACACCTTCACGACGCCGCCGTTGAGGGCGAGCAGCAGGCTCGGCATGTGATCGGTGATCGGCTCCGGCGCCGCCGTGTCCTTGTAGCGCTGCTCGAGCGCTGCCACGCTGTCGCGCAATTCCTTGACGCGTGTTGAAAGCGAGGTCGCCTGGTCCGTCGCGGTGGCCAGCTGCACCTCCAGCGTGGAGATGCGAGCAGCGTTGTTGGAATTCCTGGCGACCGCAAGTTCGGCCTCCAGTGATTTCCGGCGCGTCTCCGCCTCGACGGCGAAGCGATTCAGCCGCTCAGCCTCTTGCGCCTCATTGCGCGCCTGAGCGGTCAGCGTTTGCTTCACCAGCGCAAGCGTATTGGCGAAATCGTTTGCCGTCGATTTGACTTCGACTTCACCCGACGTGGCGCTGGCGGCGGCCGTACCGCGTCCAGCGGACTTTATCACTTTCGTGCCGACGCCCTTGAAATAGAGATCGCCATCCGAGGATATCAGGACAGGCACCGTGATCGTCTGACCGATCAGCGACGGGTCCGCGACCACGCGTTCGCGCAGATAATCCGCAGCGCCGGTCGACAGGATGCTGTCGAGTTGTCGCCGTGCCCGGCGATCCTGCGCATCCGGGAATTCGGCCCGCAGGGCATCGCGAACCAGAGCCTGGAAATCGCCCGCGCGGATATCGGCAATGTTGCGCGTGCCTTTCGGATCGACTTCCGACGCAGCGATATTGACCTTCATCTGCAGCACATTCTGCGTGAAGGCCGGGAGACCTTTGATGACAATGTCTGTCAGAACGACCACGAGAAAGATTGCAGTGATTCCAATCGCGGCCAAACCGTAGAAGCGGAAGCGGCTTTCGGCGCGATATCGCGCTTTGACACGAGCCCGGGCGGCGTCCGTGCCGAGATCGATGCTGCGAATGCTCGTCAAGGACGTATCAGTCATATTGTTCCCGATACCGCTTCACGATCTGCATGGCGATCACGTTCAGCATGAGAGTGAAGAAGAACAGTACAAAGCCCAGCGCGAAGGCGGCCAGCGTCTTGGCGCTGTCGAACTCCTGGTCGCCGACAAGAATTGTCTTGATCTGAACGGTGAAGGTGGTCACCGCTTCGAGCGGATTGAAGGTGAGATTGGCGGCAAGGCCAGCGGCCATGACCACGATCATGGTTTCGCCGACAGCGCGGCTGATGGCGAGCATGAAGGCCGACACGATACCCGGCAGCGCGGCCGGCAGCACGACCCTCTTGATCGTTTCCGATTTGGTCGCACCCATAGCATAGGAGCCGTCACGCAGGGATTGCGGCACGGCATTGATGACGTCGTCGGACAGGGACGACACGAACGGGATGATCATCATCCCCATCACGATGCCCGCTGCGAGCGCGCTTTCGGACGCCACATTCAGACCGATCGACTCGCCCGCCCCCCGCACCCATGGCGCAAGGCTCAAAGCGGCGAAGAAGCCGAGCACGACGGTCGGGATACCGGCAAGGATTTCGAGGATCGGCTTGGCGAAGGCTCGGAAGCGCGGCGTTGCATATTCCGCGATGTAGATCGCCGCGAACAGACCGATCGGCCCGGCGATGCACATCGCGATCAGGGTGATGAGAAGAGTGCCGGCAACCAGCGGCACGATACCGAACGCGCCAGACGAGCCGACCTGGTCCGCGCGAATGGCTGTCTGCGGACTCCATTGCAGCCCGAACAGGAAGTCGAGCGGCGAGACCTTCTGGAAGAAGCGCATGGTCTCGAACAGCACCGAGAACACGATACCGATCGTCGTGAGCACGGCCACGCAGGCGGCCGCAAGCAATACGTATTTGACGACGGTTTCGACATTGTTCCGGGCGCGAAACTGTGCCGACAACAGGCGCATCGCATAAGCAATTCCGAGCAGGCCGAAGATCCAGCCAGCACCGATGATCAGCGTGTTGGTCCAGGACCGCAGCGATATGTAAACATCAGCAGCATTTCGAAGCGCCACACTCGGCTGCCCCGGATATTTGTCGGCTGCAACGGCGAGAATGTCACGCAAGGCCGCGCCGCGCTTCAGGTTGTCATCCAGCAATGCCGGGTCGAGTGCGCTGATGGCCTGTGAATTCACAATGCTGTCGGCGATCGGGGCCGCGACCACGAAAATCAACAACATCGGAATCAGGATGCTGATGACAACGAAAGCGCCGTGATAAATCGGGCGCGAATGCAAGGCGGCGCCATGTCCAGCAGCCAATGCGCGCGATCGGCCAAAATAATATCCGACGATCACAAGGACCGCGAGGCCGAGAAAATAGAGCGATGTCATCGCTGCAACATCCCACCGCTTGGAAATGAACTCATTACACTGCGGCCTCTTTCAGACCGCCCTTTTGTAGAAAGGGGCCACACAAATTGCGTGGCCCCTCAGTTCAATCGATTACGAGCCGAGATTGTCGACAGCGAGCGCCTTCATGTCATTGACCGACTTGCGGATCTTTTCGGCTTCCGCCTTCGGCAGTGTCACGAGGCCCTTCCTCGCCAGATAGCCGTCTTCACCGATCGCCTTCGGCGAAACGTATTCGGCAACGAATTTGTCGATGCCCGGAACAACGCCGACATGCTGCTTCTTCACGTAGACATAAAGCAGACGCGAACCCGGATACTTGTCGTCAGCGATGTTGTCGTAGGTCGGAGCGACATTATTCAGTGAAACGCCACGCAGGCGCGCGGTGTTTTCGTCGAGGAACGAGTAACCGAAGATGCCGAAGGCGTTCTTGTTGGCGGTCAGCTTCTGAACGATCAGGTTGTCGTTCTCACCGGCTTCGACATAGGCGCCGTCTTCACGGAGCGACTTCCAGGCCGCTTCGAAGGCCTTGGCGTCGGTCTTCTTCAGAGCAGCCAGGGCCGGAATGCCTTCGGCGCCCTTCTCGAGCAGCAGTTCATGCAGCGCGTCGCGGGTGCCCGAGGTCGGCGGGGGGCCCAGCACTTCGATCTTCACGTTCGGCAGCGACGAGTCGATATCCGACCAGGTCTTGTTCGGATTTGGGATCAGCTTGCCATCAGCACCCGGCACGTCCTTGGCGATCGCCATGAACAGTTGCGGCAGCGTCAGCTTGATGGCCGGACCGTCCTTCGACTGGGCAACGCTGATACCGTCATAACCGACGATCACTTCAACGACGTCCTTGACGCCGTTCTTCTGGCACATCTCCAGTTCGCTCTTCTTCATGCGGCGCGAAGCATTGGTCGCATCCGGATGCTCGACGCCAACGCCGGCGCAGAACAACTTCATGCCGCCGCCGGTCCCCGTGGATTCGACGACCGGGGTCTTCACGCCGCCGGTCTTGCCGAGCTGTTCGGCGACGGCCGTGGTGAACGGATAAACGGTGGACGAACCAACAACGCGGATCTGATCGCGGGCTTCAGCGGCGCCGGCCACGAGCATACCAGCCGCCACAAGCGCAAAAGCGCTGACGAAGCTCTGGGTTTTCAAGGCATCTCTCCTTCGAGTTGTTCGGGACGGTCGGTGAGCAGAGGGGAAAGACCAGCCCGGTTTGCGCCCTGTCAGCTAGGGTGACTTGGCTGCGCTTCTATGACGTCTGGATGACGCCTGGATGACAGAATAAGTTATTGAATTATAAGGATTATTTACGAACCGCCGAC
>JAEYVN010000591.1 GCA_023431725.1 Pseudomonadota bacterium | reverse complement strand
CTGCTGTTCCTGCAGACTTGGCGGGCCGCGGTCATTCCGATCGTCGCCATTCCGGTCTCGCTGATCGGCACCTTCTTCCTGATGAGCATGTTCGGCTTCACGATCAACAATCTCTCGTTGTTCGGGTTGGTGCTGGCGATCGGCATCGTGGTCGACGACGCGATCGTCGTCGTCGAAAACGTCGAGCGCAATATCGAACAGGGGCTCAGTCCGCGCGAGGCCGCCATCCGCTCGATGGATGAGGTGGGCGGTGCGCTGGTCGCCATCGCGCTGGTGCTCTGTGCGGTGTTCATACCGGCGGCCTTCATCACCGGTATCTCCGGCCAGTTTTATCGCCAGTTCGCGCTGACGATCGCCGGAGCCACGGTGATTTCGCTGATCGTCTCGCTGACGCTGTCTCCGGCGATGTGCGCGTTGTTGCTGAAGCCGCACAAGAAACAGCATGAAGTCAGATGGTGGGAGCGACCGATCCGTGGATTCTTCCATTACTTCAATGCCGGCTTCAACTGGTTGTCCTCACGATACGGCCAATTGACCGGCCGTCTGGTGCGGATGTCGGCGCTGATGCTGGTGCTTTACGCCGTCATCATCGGTGTGGGACTGAACGAATTCCGCAAGACACCACAAGGCTTCATCCCGCAACAGGATCTCGGCTATCTGATCGTGGCGGCGCAATTACCGCCGGGGGCTTCGCTTGAGCGCACCGACGCGGTGATGAAGCGCGCCACTGAGATGGCACTCGAGACGCCGGGGGTGCTGAACGCCATCAACATTGTCGGCTTCTCGGGAGCGACGTTTACGAACGCGCCCAATGCGGGTGCGATCTTTGTCATTCTTGATCCGTTCGACAAGCGTGCGAAGAATCCGGGGCAATCGGCTGCTGCGATCCAGGGGGCCTTGTTCGGGAAATATGCTGCCATCAAGGAGGGCTTCCTGATCGTTGTCCAGCCGCCGCCTGTTCAGGGTATCGGTAACGCCGGCGGGTTCCGCATGATGGTTGAGGACCGCGCAGGCCGCGGGCCGCAAGCACTGCAGCAGGCGGTCGGCGCGATGATGGGACGGGCGGCGCAGACCCCCGGACTGATGCAGGTGTTCTCGCTGTTCGAGGTGTCGACGCCACAGCTGTATCTCGACATCGATCGAACCAAGGCGCAACTGCTCGGCATCAATCTGCCGGATGTATTCAACACCCTTCAGGTGAATATCGGCTCCTCCTACGTCAACGACTTCAACCTGTTCGGGCGCACCTTCCGTGTTCAAGCACAAGCGGATGCGCCATACCGGCTGGAGCCGAAAAACATTCTCGATCTGCGCGTTCGTAATTCGAACGGCGACACAGTGCCACTCGGAGCGTTCACGACCGTTCGGGACATCACCGGTCCCTACCGCGTACCGCGATACAATATCTACCCGGCTGCTGAACTCGACGGATCGCCGGCGCCGGGCTTCTCACAGGGACAGGCCATCCAGCTGATGGAAAAGCTTGCCGCGGAGACGCTGCCGGATGGCTTTGCCTATGAGTGGACGACGCTGGCCTATCAGCAGCTTCGTGCGGGCAGCACGGCGATGTTTGCCTTCATACTGGCGGTGGTGTTCGTGTTTCTGGTGCTGGCCGCACAATATGAAAGCCTCACCTTGCCACTGGCGGTGATTCTGATCGTGCCGATGTGCCTGATCGCATCGATCTTCGGCGTGGTCTGGCGCGGGCAGGATAACAACATCCTGACGCAGGTGGGCTTTATCGTGCTCATAGGACTTGCTGCCAAGAACGCGATTCTGATCGTCGAATTCGCCAAGCAGCTGGAAGAGCAGGGACGCGACAGGTACAAGGCGGCGATGGAAGCGGCCGAACTCCGGCTGCGTCCGATCCTGATGACGTCGCTCGCCTTCATTCTGGGCGTGGTGCCGCTGGCCATCGCAATCGGCGCGGGTGCAGAACTGCGCCAGGCATTGGGTACGGCGGTCGTGTCCGGTATGATCGGCGTAACGGTGTTCGGCCTGATCTTCACGCCGGTCTTCTATGTCGTGGTCCGCTGGCTCGAGGATCGGTTCTCGCGACGCAAAGAGGCACCGCAGCAGGTGCAGACCGAGCCGAAAAGCTGACCCAAGCAGGACGGTATGAAATTCGGTGTCGGACAGGCACTGACGCGCAAAGAAGATGACCCGCTCATTCGTGGAGCGGGTCATTACGTGGCCGATATGGTCCCGGCCGGGGCCGGGCATGCGGTGGTGGTTCGCTCTCCACATGCCCATGCGAGATTCCGGATTTCGGATTCGAGCAGTGCTCGGGCGTTGCCCGGCGTTCGCGTCATCCTGACTTTCGATGACATTTCAGACCTTGGTCACATGCCCTGTGTGGTCGGTGTCCCGGGTCAGGAGATGATCGTGCCGCCTTGTCCCGTACTGGCGCGTGACGAGGTGCACCATGTCGGTGACGCGGTGGCATTTGTTGTCGCCGACACGCTCGATCAGGCGCGCGATGCAGCGGAAGCGATCAATGTCGCGTGGGAGCCGTTGCCGCATGTGATCGGAGCGGAAGCGGCATTCGCCTCCGGCGCGCCGCTGGTGTGGCCGGATCGGCCCGGCAATCTCGCGTTCGAAATCATGTTCGGAGAGAGCAATATCTCCGAAGCGGCCTTCGCAAAGGCTGCCCATGTCGTGACGCTGAAGCTCGTCAACCAGCGCCTTGTCACCAATTATCTCGAGACCCGCGGCGTGATCGCCGAATACGATGGGGCGCGTGATCACAATACGCTGACGCTCGGCAGTCAGGGCAGTCACGCCATTCGCGATATCATTGGCAAGCGTGTGATGAAGATCGCGCCGGACCGGATGCGTGTGGTGACGCCCGATGTCGGCGGTGGTTTCGGAACGAAGCTGTTTGCCTATCGCGAATATGCGCTGGCGGCCGTTGCCGCCAAGGTCACCGGCCGGCCTGTCGTGTGGATTGCCGATCGGACCGAACATTTCCTCGGCGACACGCACGGCCGCGATAATGTCACGACCGCACGATTGGCGCTCGATCCCGACGGCCGTTTTCTTGCGCTTGATGTCGATAC
>JAEYVN010000506.1 GCA_023431725.1 Pseudomonadota bacterium | reverse complement strand
GCCATAGCCCGTGTCGGCATCGACCAGCAAAGGCGTTGCGCCCCGGTCCCGCACGCAACGGATCACATCGGCAACTTCGCTCATGGATACGAGGCCCAGATCGGGCCGCCCATAGCGGCTATAGGCTATGGCCGCGCCCGAAAGATAGAGAGCCTCAAAGCCCGCATCAGTGGCGATGGCGGCGGTCAGGCCATCGTAAACACCGGGGGCAACAAGCACGTCTGGCTGAGACAACCGGGCTCGAAGATCTGTCATCGGAATGCTCCCCGCGATCCGGCCCGTTCGTTGCCAGTCGGCACATCATATTGGGATGGGTAGTGAACCGAGTTCCAGCGGCGTTTGTCCTCGGCGCCGCTTCGCACCAATTCAAGCTGAAACTCGTAGCGGTCGGGCCGGTAAAGCGAGCGGAGATATTCGACGCCGTGGTCATCGGTATCGAATACGGCGCGCCGCACCTCGAGCAGCGGCGTCCCGATCTCGACCAGCAGCGCCTCGGCAATATCCGGCGTCGCCACGGCGGATCGGATCGTCTGGCTGGCGCGAGCCACCGACAATCCCGATCGCTCAAGCAATGTAAGCAGCGGGGTGGAGGCAAGGTCGCTCTCCGAATAGTTCAACCCGATCTGCTCCGGCACGTAGGTTGTCAAATACGAGAAAGGTTCGCCATCGAACAACCGCACGCGAATCGACTGCTGCACGCGGGAGCGTTCCGGCAGCTTGAGAGCCTCCGAAACAGGCTGCGGCGCCTCGATATACTGGAAGCTGAGCAACCTTACGGCCGTTGTCTGTCCCATACTGGCAAGATGGGCGAAAACATTGGAGAGATCGGCCCGCATCATCCGCGGTGCGGGCGCGGCATTCACGAAGGTGCCGTGCCCGGCGCGGCGATCAATCAGACCCTCGTTCTCGAGAGTCTCGAGGGCCCGCCGCACAGTCACCCGCGATACCTGATGAACCCTCGCCAGGTCCGGTTCGCTCGGCATTCTCGAGCCCGCGGGCCATTCCCCTCCCGTGATCTGATCACGAAGGACGAGATACAGCTTGCGCGCTTTGAGCGGCTCGATGGCGAGGTCCATGTCACTCTTCCGACTGTCAGGCGGGCTTGAGCGCCCGTTCAATGAACTCGTTGGTGTAAAGCGCGTCGACATCCGCCACCGCCGGCAGCGCCCCCGCGCGAATGCCGTCATTGGCCTCTTTCCAAAGGCGCGGCACGTTGCGCAGGAGATTCTCTTTGCCCTCAGACAACCAGAGTTGATTGATGCTGGCATCGATCAACGCAACGGCGCCATCGAGATCCTTGATGGCGGTGATCTCGAAATCCTTGGATGCACGCTCAAAGAGCTGGCGGACATTGCCGGCCATCATTTCGTCCGTCGATCCCTTCAGGGCACGCAGGAAACGCACCACCTGTTCCGGCTTCGACGAAACAATGTCCTTGGTGGTGAGAAAAATCTGACTGGGCATCGGCGCATACTTGTCAGTGCTCCAGATCTCCACAGGCTCGTTGGCGCGCCGCAGCGCGGTGGCAACACCGATCGCGCACATGAAGCAATCGACGCGTCCCTGCCGCACCATCTGCAGCACACCCGGGCTGTTGCCCGTCACTTCGCGCTTCACGTCGTCGGGCTTCATGCCATTCTTGGCGAGCGTGATATTGAGAAGGATATCGGTCGCACCGCCGACCGACACGATGCCGACGGTCTTGCCTTTGAGGTCTTGCGCGGTCCGGATCGGCTTGTCTTTCAGGCTCACCATCTGGAAGGTCGAGCCCTGGCACAGGGTCGACACAGCGACCAGCGGTGCGTTCTGCCGTGCAACGGCAAGGATCTGATCGAGCGCAGAAACGTAGACGAACGAAACCTGGCCGGCGAGCAACTGCTGGATCGCAGTCGCCGTTCCCTGGCCGCCGACGAGTTTCGGGGCAAAGCCCTGCTTCGCGAGAAAAACGCCGGACACCATGTTCATAAGCGCAAGGAAGTCCGGATTGAATCCGAACGGCGTCATGAACGTCAGCGGTTCGCCCTGCTGTGCGCGGGCCGGCATCACAGCCGGCATATTCAGGAGTCCTGCGCCTGCGATTGCGCCAGCGGATTTCAGCAATTGACGACGACCGATCATAATCTGCTCCTGCCCCTCTGTTGTGCAACGAATACGTAAAGTCCTGTGGCTACTTTCCCGCAGATTCATGCCACGGGATCAGAAAGCGCCGAAGCGCACCGATGCCAAAATAGAAGATGAACCCGAGGATGGTCATCTGGATGATGACGGCAAACAATCCGTCGGTTTCAAAACCATTCATTTTCGCAATGAGCATGGCACCAAGGCCATTGTTGCCGCCGAGATATTCGCCAACGATCGCGCCGATGATGGCGAGGACGATGCCAACCTCCATACCGGTGAGGATGTAGGGAAGCGCCGACGGCAATTCGAGACGACGGAACACCTGCCATCGGCTCGCGTTCAGGCTTATCATCACATCACGATGACCCTGGTCGATGGATTTAACACCGAGCACCGTATTGGTGAGGATGGGAAAGAAGGCCAGCACTGCGGCGACGATGACCTTCGAGGTCACGCCGAACCCGAACCACACCACGAACAGCGGCACCAACGCGACCTTTGGAATGACCTGCGTCGCCACAATGAATGGATTGAGCGTTGCCTCGAGCCAGCGCACCCGTCCGATCAACACGCCCAGTCCGACGCCGACCACCAGAGCCCACAGAAAACCATACAGGGTCGCGTAGATTGTCCACCCGGTATGTGCCCATGCACGCGGTGACCACAGCATATCCAGCCAGGCGGAGAGGACCGCACTCGGCGTCGGCAAAATAAACGGGGAAACTCCACCGATTTTTACATAGAAATGCCAGGCCAGAACGAGAACCGCGAGCAGGACCGGCGTCGTGATCCACGGCAAAACGCCTTCGTGAAAAATCGCCGGACGCCTGGCCGACAGCGATCCGGATGACGATTTGGATTGCGGCGGGTTCGAATTGGAAATTGTTGCGTCCTGCATCGCTCGGCTCAACTGATCTCGTCCAAACGGTGGCGCAACTGGCGCGAAATGGCCTGAAATTCCGCGCTGCTCTGAAGATCCGGGGTGCGTGGACGCTGGAACGTCACCTCAATCACCGTATCGATCCGACCCGGACGCGGCGACAGCAGCACAATGCGATCAGCCAGGAACACCGCTTCGGAGATCGAGTGGGTGACAAGCACGATCGTCTTGCTGGTTTCCAACCAGATGCGCTGCAATTCGAGATTCATCGTATCGCGCGTCATGGCATCGAGCGCACCGAACGGCTCGTCCATCAACAGGATCTTCGGATCGTACGACAACGCGCGCGCAATCGCGGCTCGCTGTCGCATCCCGCCCGACAACTCACGCGGCCAACGGGTCTCGAAGCCAGCGATCCCGACAAGGCTGGCCAATTCGCGGGCACGGGCCATGCGCGCTTTTGCAGCGATGCCTTTCAACTCCAGCGGGAGCGCAATGTTTTGTTCGATTGTCAGCCACGGAAACAGGTTGGCTTCCTGAAACACCATGCCAAGATCGGCGACAGCATCATCCTGCCGTCTTCCACTCTGCCACAACGAACGCCCCTGGATGCGAAGACTTCCCTTGGTCGGTTCGATCAATCCGCCGATCAGGCGCAGCAACGTAGTCTTGCCGCATCCCGACGGCCCGAGCAGCACGACGAACTCGCCATCGGCGATGTCGAGATCGGTGCGCGCAAGCGCATGGACATGGGCGTCCCGCGCCTCGTACCACTTTTCCAACCCCGCCATCGCGATGGCGGCGTCTCGTGTCTGTCCGGGTGGAAATGGTACGACAGGCATGCCGGCTCACATCGATCGCGGGTTGTGGAAGCGCGCCATGGACTCTACTGTGGCGGCGCTTGGAGCGAGATAATGAACAAGATCGAACACAATCTGCATATCGACGCTACGCAACTGGTGCGGGGCTTCCTCGACGCGATGGAGCAACGCGAGCTTGAACAGGCCAGGCAATTCCTCGCCGAGGATTTCGCCATGACCTTTCCCGGCGGCGCACGATTTCGTCGTCTGGAAGAACTGATCGACTGGGCCAAGCCGCGCTACCGCTTCGTGCGGAAGACATATGAGCGGTTCGACGAGGGAAGCTCCGCGAGCGGCGACACCGTCACCTGCTTTGGAACGCTCTCCGGTGAATGGCCCGATGGCACAGCATTTTCCGGCATTCGCTTCTGCGACTGGTTCCTGGTCGCCAATGGCAAGCTGGTCCGTCAGGAAGTCTGGAACGATATCGCTGCGACGATCCGATAGCATCGTCATCATCCCGCCTTGGTCGCGCTGATCACCGTCCAGGGAAAGCGCCACTTCTGGCCGATCTCGGCCAGAGCTCCGGGCGATTCCTCGAACGGTGCGATCGAGACATTCGTGAAACCGGCCTTCTCCATCGCGCCGGCGACACCCATCTCCGCCAGCGTTTTCATCCAGGGCTCGTTGTTACGGCGGCTATGTCCGAGATGCAGGTAGTGGAGAAACTCGTCATCCGGCGGCAAGAAGTCGAGATGGATCATCAACCCGCCCGGCTCGAGCACGCGATGCGCCTCTGCGAACACCGCATTCACATGCTTCACCGGCATCTCGTGCAGGAACATCGTTGACGTCACGACGCCGAACGACTCGGCCTCAAGATCGGTCGCAGCGGCATCGCGCTGCAGAAAACGAATATTGCGGGCTTGCCCTTCCGCAGCATTCTGGGCGGCGATCCGCAAACACGGCGCCGACAGGTCGACGCCAACGACTTCGGCATCGCGGTTGATTTCGTACAGCGGCTTCGTGGTCTTGCCGAAGCCGCACGCCATATCGAGCACCCGCTTCGGGGCTGCGTGACGTGACTTGATCAGATCGGCAAAGCGATAGTGCAGATCCTTGTCGGCCGCGAGCAGCGGCGTTGTCGAGCGTGCGCCGCGCTCATAGACAAGGCCGGCGAGTTCGTCGCTCCACACGCCGCCGGGATGCTGATGGACGTCGACCGCTTCGTAATAGGCCGGCATCGCCAGATCGGGATCGAGCGATAGCAAATTGTCCGGCAGCGGACGATCGATCTCGCCACGCAACGCCTCGCGCCGCGATTCATGAAAGGGCACGAGCCCGTAATGGCCGGAATATTTCATCCGTTGCAAATGCCGTTCGAACCAGCCGAAATAGTCGTCGATCGGTTCGTTCTGCAGCAACCGCTCGACGCGGCCGGGGCCGGGATCGCCCGCTTCTGCTCGCGCGGCATCGAGATTTTCTTGATAAGTGCGCTTCAATTCTCCGAACAGTTCCGTTGTCCAATACAGCTTGGCACCGAGCACGAAACTCTGAAAGGCTTCGAACTCCCGTTCGGATTGCGCAGCCATGCAGCCCCCCAATTCGCAATGTGAAATTCAGGATGCGCCGTTTGATTTCTGTCGTGCGACAATCGGCTCCATCAACGCGGCAACGAAAGCATTACGATCGTTCAGCAGCGCAGTCTGCTGTTCCGGAGAGCGAGGCGCTTCCATATCGGCCGGATTGATATGGCCCTTCGAGACCAGGAGATCTTCAAGTCGGGCGATGCGGTCGCGCAGGACAAAGACCTCGGCGCTGAGTGCAAACGCAAAACCCATCAGGCGATCGACGGCTGGATCCTCGAAGAATTGCTGCTCGCTGCGGACTTTCAGCGCAGGCTTTTGCATACCGAATTTCTCCGATCCAGCGTGTGAAATGCAGGAACGGATAAAAGCCTAACCTGTCTGCAAAACAATGCAAGAGCCTGTCTGGCTTAAAAAACAGGAAGTCCGCCGCTTAAAGTATCGCCACCGACCGGCAGATCACGTAACGACGAAGCCACTCGAAATCACGCTCGCGATGCAACAAGCGCTCACCGCGCCTGGACTGGAATCTCAGTCAGGTCACAGCAACTGATTGCATAAAATACGAACTATCAGTGCTGATAGGAGATGCTTCGATCGAGGTTTAGCAAACGTCTTGTCCGCTATGTGTCACAAACGAACTGCGGCGCAGCAAGCGTGTCGTTGGTTCACGCCGCTCGTCGGCAGCG
>JAEYVN010000486.1 GCA_023431725.1 Pseudomonadota bacterium | reverse complement strand
CATCCAATGTGATGGTCCGGCCCATCAGTTCGAATTGATCAAGCGTTGAACCAACGGTCGGCATCGCATCGGTGACGAGCGCAATGGCGTCCGCGCCTTTCGCTGCAAACGCCGCACGGATCGCAACCGGATCGACGTGAAGCCCGTCGGCGATGAGACCGGCAATCAGGCATGGTTCTGCTAGTGTCATGCCGACGATGCCAGGCTCTCGTCCCTTCATCGGCGGCATCGCGTTGTAGAGGTGGGTTACGCCGGTCAGTCCTTCATCGACGGCGCGGCCCATCTGCTTGGCCGTTGCTTCGCTGTGCCCGGCAGACACCCGGATGCCGAGATCGACAAGCGCCTTGATGAAACCCGCCGGCACACATTCCGGCGCCAGTGTGATTATGGATGAACCAGCGTCAGCGAGTCCTGCTAGCCACTCGAGATCATCCATGCTCGCCTGCTGGATGTAATCGGGCCGATGGATGCCGGGTCGGGCGGGGCTGATAAACGGCCCCTCCAGATGAAGGCCCAGCACGCCATTGCGGCCAGCGGCCTCGCGCGCCGCCGCAATGGCGGACTTCAGCCGTGGCTTCCGATCGGTGATCATGGTCGGGAGGCAGGATGTTGTCCCAAACCGGCCATGCGCCTTGGCGATGGCGCGCATCCCGCCTGGGGTGGGCTCATCGTTCAGAAGGACACCGCCTCCGCCGTTGACCTGAAGATCGATGAAGCCGGGCGCGACAAAGGTGCCCAACGGCAGGCGCTGGTAGGGCCAGCCTTCCGGCACTTCCGACGATGGAACCAGGGCCTCGATTCGGCCGTCATTGACGAGAATAGCGGTTTCGTCATGCCAGCGCAGGCCGTCGAACACCCGATCAGCAATGATCGCATGTGCGCCAATTTGTGAAAGCGGCTCTTTACCGTGATCCATGCAGGTCCTGCGTCTCGACCCTATTTAGTGGCAACACTACCTAAGCTCTGATGGCGAAAAGCACGAGAACCTTATGGACCGGCTGGTCATTCGTGGCGGTAACAGGCTCGAGGGCTCGGTCGAGATCCACGGCGCCAAGAATGCCGTTCTGCCTCAGATTGCCGCATCCCTGCTGAGTGCGGAGCCGCTGGAACTCTCCAATGTTCCGGACCTTTCCGACATTACCACCATGGTCAGCGTCATGGAGGAATTCGGGGTCTCGGCAACGCGGTTACCGGGCCGCGTACTGCGGCTGGATGCCGGACAGGCGAATGCGGCCGATGCACCTTATGACGTGGTTCGACGAATGCGCGCCAGCATGCTTGTGCTGGGACCCCTGGTAGCACGGTTTGGCGCGGCGAAGGTTTCGCTGCCTGGCGGGTGCGCAATCGGTGCGCGTCCCGTTGATCTGCATCTGAAAGCGCTGGCCGCACTTGGTGCCGATGTGGATGTGGCCGGCGGTTACATCATCGCCAAGGCTCGGAGCGAGGGCCTTCAGGGCGCGCGCATCGTGTTGTCGTCACCGTCGGTCGGCGCGACCGAAACCGCGATCATGGCAGCGTCGCTGGCGCACGGGGAGACAGAGATCATCAATGCGGCCCGCGATCCGGAGGTTTGCGATCTTGTGAATTGCCTCAGCGCGATGGGAGCGCGGATCGAAGGTGCTGGCACACATCGTATTGTGGTCAACGGCCTCGAAAGTCTGCATCGGGCACAGCATGAGGTCATTCCGGATCGCGTCGAGGCCGGAACATATGCGATCGCCGCTGCAATCACCGGCGGGCATCTCGAATTACTGAATGCGCATCTTGAGCACATGGCAACGGTCGGTGCTGCCCTTGAGCAGGCCGGCGTGGAGATCTGGCCGACGGATCGCGGACTGATGATTTCCCGCGATGGGCCGTTGCGCGCTGTCGACATCGTGACCGAGCCCTATCCCGGATTTCCGACCGATCTGCAGGCGCAGTTCATGGCCTTGATGGCGGTCGCACCCGGCGCATCGATGCTGCGCGAAACGGTGTTCGAAGGCCGCTTCATGCATGTGCCTGAATTCAGTCGGCTCGGCGCGAATATCACGCTGCATGGGACGACGGCATTTGTCCGAGGCGTCGATCAGCTTTACGGCGCCGAGGTGATGGCGACCGATTTACGTGCTTCGGTCGGACTTGTTCTTGCCGGGCTTGTCGCCGAAGGCGAGACGGTTGTTCACCGCATCTATCATCTCGATCGTGGATACGAGGCGATCGACAAGAAGCTCATCCAGTGCGGCGCCGACATTCGGAGGATGCCGGCATGAAACAGCGGCAGCCACGATGCGGTGCCCCGCTATTCATCGGTGTTGATGGGGGCGGAACCGGTTGTCGGGCGCGCATCGAGGATGCCGAAGGCCGCGTGCTGGGGGCGGGGATTGCCGGTCCTGCGGCCGTCCGGCTCGGCATCGACACCTCAATGGCGGCCTTGAAAACTGCCAGCCTCGCTGCGGTGGCCGAAGCGGGTCTGCCGGCTGAAATGCTGTCGAGCATGGATGCGGGCGTCGGGCTTGCCGGCATTGGCCGCAAAGGCGCGCTGGAGCAGATCGTTGCGCAACCGCATCCGTTTCGATCGGTTGTCTATGTGAATGACGCCAACATTGCTTGCATCGGCGCGCATGGTGGACGCGATGGTGGCATCGTCATCATCGGCACCGGCAGCGTTGGCCTTGCGGTGGTCGGAGGCGGCGAAGTCCGTGTCGGCGGTTATGGCTTTCCGATCTCCGATGAGGGTAGCGGCGCGGATCTCGGTTTGCAGGCCATTCGTGTGGCGCTTCGCGCCTATGACGGCCGCGCCGTTGCCACGAACTTCACACGCGAGGTGATGACCCGCTTCAAGAATGATCCATTCGAGGCCGTGTCGTGGATGGATCGTGCGACGGCAACCGACTATGCACGGCTTGCGCCGCTGGTGATGCGTCATGCCGACGCGGGCGATCTCGTCAGCCGCAGGATCGTTCGCGATGCCGCCGAACAGATCGATGAATTGATCCGCACGTTGGTGGGATCCGGCGCCCCCCGTGTTGCGTTGCTGGGTGGCCTGGCATCGCCAATGGAGCCGTGGCTCGCACCCGACGTGCAGCGGAACCTTTCGCCGGTTGAAGGCGATGCAGTTGCAGGCGCTCTTTATCTGGCGCGCAAGGCCGCGATGGCGAGGAACTGACAATCCGATGGATAAGATGCTCTCAAAGCCCTCGATCCTGACTGAGCAAATCAGCCCGCGTTACGTCGATCTGGATTCTTGGTCCTCAGGCGAGATGATCGAGGCAATGTATGAAGGCCAGCTTGCCGCCGCCGCAGCCGTGCGTAGCGCATTGCCGGCCATCGAAGCCGCCGTCGATGACGCCGTGCCGGCGCTGCGCCGCAATGGCCGCCTTGTCTATATCGGGGCCGGCACATCGGGACGCATCGGTGTGCAGGACGGCACCGAATTGCCGCCGACCTACGACTGGCCGCCGGAGCGTCTAGTGTTCCTGATGGCCGGCGGTCTTAATGCCCTGGTACAAGCGGCTGAAGACGCCGAAGACAAGGAAGACATCGGCGCACGATCGATCGCCGATGCGAATGTCGGGCCTGATGATGTCGTCATCGCGGTGGCTGCGAGCGGGACGACGCCGTTCACCATCGGAGCGTTGCGTGCGGCTCGTGAGGCCGGTGCGGTGACCGTCGCCGTCGCCAATAATCCCGGCGCGCCGTTGCTCGATGTCGCGCACCATCCCATCCTGGTCGATACCGGCAAGGAAGTGATTGCCGGGTCGACCCGCATGCAGGCCGGGACGGCGCAGAAGATTGTGCTCAATCTCTTCTCGACAAGCGTGATGGTGAAGCTCGGTCGCGTCTATCGCGGCATGATGGTCAACATGCGCGCACGTAATGCCAAGCTCAGGAAGCGCGCTGAGCGGATGGTCAGTTATATTGTTGGATGCAGCGAGGACGAGGCGGCAGACTTTGTCGCGCGCGCCGACGGCGATGTCAAAACGGCGGTTCTGCTGGGTTTGGGCGTGAACAACACCGATGCGCTGGCGGCGTTACAGCGGCACGATGGTAATTTGCGATCGGCGATAGGCGATCTCATTCATGACCGTTCATGAGGATCATACCAGGACGGCGATGGCTCGCGAAACTGCGGAAATTCCATCCGCAACGGAGGCGTTGCTGAAGCGTTATGATCAGGTCGCGACCATCGCCGAATGCATTCGAAAAAGCAGGAAGCATTTTGTCGTGATCTGCGGCCGCGGCAGCTCTGGCCATGTCGGCGTCTATCTTCGCTATCTGTTCGAGACGCGGCTTGGACTTCTTGTGTCGGCGGCAGCACCCTCGGTGGTCACGGCTTATCGTCGTCCATCCGACATGCGTCACGTCATCTTCATCGTGATCTCGCAATCGGGCCACAGTCCGGATCTCGTGACAGCGACGAGGCTGGCGCGCGAATATGGCGCACTGACGATCGCGCTGGTGAACGATGTCGAATCGCCGGTCGCATTCGAGGCCGAATTGGTGCTGCCGGTCGAAGCGGGGCCGGAGCACGCCGTTGCTGCGACGAAAACCGTCGTTCTGTCGATGATCGCGGGAGCGAAATTGATCGCCGCCCTGACCGACGATCAGGATCTGACGCGCGCGCTGGAGCGCTTTCCGCAACGTTGCACTTCGGCGCTCGCTTGTGACTGGTCGGACTGGACCAGGCATTTGCGCCATGCGCCCGCAGCGTTCGTCGTCGGCCGGGGCTACGGATTTGGACCTGCGCGGGAGGTTGCGCTCAAGTTGACTGAAACGATGCAGATCCCGGCACTCGGTTACAGCGCGGCCGAACTGCGGCATGGACCGCGCGCGGCGATCAATCCGAAGACCCCGGTGCTGGTGCTGCGCCAGAATGATGAGGCCGCAGTGACCGTCGACGATCTCATTCGCGATCTTCGCGAACAAAGAGAAACGGTCTGCGCCGTTGGTGGGCCGGCCGGCTCATTGCCGTGGATCGGCGATGATCATCCGATCTGCGATCCGGTTGCCATGCTGCTGCCGGCCTATGTCGCGATCGAGCGCGCAGCGCGCGAATCTGGGTTGAATCCCGACGCCCCGCCGCACCTCAGCAAGGTCACGCATACGCTTTAATATTGGCTTGTCCGGCGATGCGTGATCGCCGGACAATATCCAATCCGAACTATGCCAGACCAGGAAACAGTTTGAGCGCGTTGCCGCGATCGATGGCCGCACGTTCGTCGTCGGTGTGCAGACCCGGCATCTGATGCGTGGCCACTTCTTCCGCCACCAGCGGCGTTTGTACGAACGGCCAGTCGCTGCCGAAGAGGATCTTCTCTGGATCGGCAACGGTCTTCAACGCGCCCATGGTGGTCGGTCCGCAAGACAGCGCAGTGTCGTACCAGAAATGGCGAAGTGCTTTCTCGAATTTTTCGCGAGGCCATTGCTGCACTGTCGGATCAATTTGCGGTGTCGCGCCAAGCCGCCACGCGAAATAGGGCAACGTTCCACCGGCGTGGGACAGGATGAATTTGATCTTCGGAAAACGGTCGAGTGCGCCGGAGAAGATGAGGTTGGTCGCAGCGCGCGTGGTATCGAACAGATACTCCATCACAAAGCCAGGTAGATTTAGGTCGAGACCGCGGCTGGTTGGATGCAATGTGGGGTGAATAAAGCAGACGGCTTCACGTTGGTTCAGCGCATCGAGCACGGGATCAAAGACCGGATCGCCAAGAAATTTCTCGCCATAGCTGGCGAACAGGCAAACGCCTTGATGCCTCAGCGTATCAAGGCAGTACTCGACCTCCGCCACGGCGTCCTTGACGTCCCGCATCGGAACCATCGAAAAAGCGCCGTAGCGACCAGGGAAGCGGACGCCGAGTTCGCTTGCATGTTCATTCAACTTGCGGGCCAGCAGTTTGGCAGGGCCAACATCGAGAAATTGCACACCGGGCTGCGCGACCGAGGTGATTGCCATCTGGATGCCGCTTGCGTCCATTAATTCCACGCCAAGTTCAGGCGAGTAAGGCGGGTAGCCCGCGCGTCGGGCCGGGCCAAGCCCCGCGCCTTTTACGGCATCCTGATAGAATTGCGGAATGATATGGAAATGGACGTCGATGCGGCGAGGCGAGGACATGCTTTATGCCAATCCAGTGCTGTGACGGGTGTTATTGATCAGTCGATCTTGACGTTGGCTGTGCGGGCGACATCGGCCCAGCGCGCGATGTCTTTGGACAGCATGGCGGAGAAATCGGCAGATGTATTGCCAATCGGCGTCAGCTCTTGAGCCTTTAGCTTTTCTTGAAAGTCAGGAAGCTTGGTGATGCGCATCACTTCGTCCTGCAACTTTTTGACGATCGGCGCTGGGGTCGCAGCCGGGACGAACAGGCCTGCCCAGCTTTCCACGGTCATATCCTTCAGACCTGCTTCCGCCATGGTAGGCACATCAGGAAGGGTTGCGAGACGCGCTGGAGATGTGACAGCGAGGGCCAAGATCTTGTCGGCCTTAATATTCGGTGTTGCCGGACCGATGTCGAGGAACGACACGGTGAGTTGCCCAGCAATCAGCGCGAGATTGGCGTCATTCGCGCCCTTGTAAGGAATGTACACGATCGGCGCGCCGGTCTTGGCCTTAAACAATTCGGCCAGGAGCTGGAACGTCACTGACGCACCGCCGGCATTGGATTTTTCGGGATTGGCTTTGGCGAAGTCGATCAGTTCTTTCACTGTCTTCGCTGGCGCGGCTTTGCTCGCGGTCAGAACGTAAGGGTAGGACGCCACCGCCGAAATCGGGATGAAATCCTTCTGCGGCGAATAGGACAGCTTCGAGTAAACGGCGGGATTGATGGCCATTGTCGCGGTCGGCGCCATCAACATCGTATAGCCATCTGGTGCGGAGCGCGCGACCGTTTCGGCGCCGAGGATCGTCGCCGCGCCGGGCTTGTTCTCGATCACGACTGGCTGGCCGAAGCTCTCGCTCATCTTCTGGCCGACCAGGCGCGCCAGAATATCATTCACACCACCAGGCGACGCCGGAACGACAATGCGTATTGGCCGCGAGGGGAAGGATTTGGCTTCGTCCGTCTGCGCCTGAGCCGGACCAACAATGAGGCCGGCGAAAATGACGCTAGCGGCAAGAGTGCGCGAATGGATCGATGTCATGCATATCCTCCCGAAGGCCGTTTTTCATATTGAGAAACCGAGGCTGTTGGCGCGCTGTGTAGCACACTCGTTGATCGCTGCCAGCCCGTAATTTCTCTCAAAATATGATAATAGTGTTAAGCCGTCGGCATAAGGGAACTTCTTCCTGCAAGCCTGGGAGCGAGCTTGTTCGGGCTCGCCGTCATGCGGTAATGGCCTGAGCAGCGTTGACGATCTTTTTGATCATTCCGTCGAGTTGGTCCTCCGCCGACTTGTTGTCTTTCATGACGATGCAGAAGCTGCCGATCACGCCGCCGTCAGTACCGAAAACCGGACTGGCAATGCCGAGAAGGCCGCGATCCAGATCGCCACGCGTTACCTCATAGCCAGCATTGCGGATGAGGCGCAGCCGCTTCTTGTTGATCGGCCATGTCGAGCCAAGGCCCGAGGCTGCAACGTCCTTCTGGTTCTCGTTGATCAGCGGACGGACGACACGCGCCGGCAGATGCGCCATGATGACTTTCGACGCAGCGCCGCGATGGAGTGGCATTGGCCGGCCGCGCTCATAACTATAGGCAAATCCTGGCCTGCCGATATCGCGCGTATAGATGCACATGACCTGGCTGCGATAGAGCCGGCACAAAAATAGGACCGATGGGATATCGATGGTCGGCGCAAGGTCTTCCATCAGTTTGTCGGCTGAGGTGATCAGCGGATCGCGCATCCGCATCTGACGATCAAGCATCGTGATCGTTGGGCCAAGGACATATTGGCCTGTGCTGATGGCGACGATCAGCCCGGCGTCGGCCAGCTTGCGGAAATAACGGTAGGTCGTGCTCTGGGCGAGGCCCAGTTCTTCGGCTGCCTGCTCGACGGTCCAGCGCGGCTGTTCGAAGGTGAAAAGGCCAAAGACCGAGAGCAGCTTATCGGAGATGCTGACCAGTGCTGTTTCCTATTGCTGAACACTGCTGAGGCGATAGCGGCGGACTTTGAGATTCAACCGCCGATACCCGTGGGTGGATATTGCCTTGGACGCACGGCAAATAAAACTGATTTTTTCTTGTTTTATGAGAAAACCTACGCCATAAGAATTTGGCACGTGCCAAACCTTTTGTTCTTGTCCAACGCCGGAATGCCAGAATGCGTATCTGCCGCTTCAACGATAATCGGGTCGGGATCGTCCAGGACGATCTTGTGTATGATGTCACTCCGGTCCTCGCTGAACTCGGTACGTTTTCGTATCCGCTGCCGCGGTTCGACCCGATGATCGCTCAGCTTCCGAAGCTGATGCCGCTGTTCGAAAAGTTCGCGCAGAACACAACGCCGATCAAACTCTCGAGCGTGAAGCTGCTGTCTCCGATCGCCAATCCTGGAAAGGTTGTCGCAGCGCCGGTGAACTACCTGAAGCATCTCGAGGAGGCGATTGCCGAAAAGGAAACATTCTCACGTCATCACGTGCGCCAGATCCATGAAACCGGTCTCTTTCTGAAGGCGACAAGTTCTGTCGTTGGCCCGAGCGAAGGCGTTGAGGTTCGCTTCCCCGACCGCAGGAGCGACCACGAAATCGAACTCGGTGTCGTCATCGGCAAGGCTGCGACGAATGTCAGCGCCGCCAATGCTCTGGATATCGTTGCCGGCTATCTCATCGGTCTCGACATGACCGTACGCGGTCCGGAGGAACGCAGCCTGCGTAAGTCGGTCGACAGCTATACCGTTCTCGGCCCCTGGTTCGTCACGGCAGACGAGATCGGCGATCCGTCCAATCTTTCCTTCGAACTCACGGTCAACGGTGAAGTCCGCCAATCGGCGAACACGCGTGATCTCGTCATCGACACGCCCGGCCTGATCGAGTTCGCGTCGAAATTCTATACACTGGAGGTCGGCGACATTCTGCTGACCGGCACGCCGGAAGGCGTCGGTCCAGTCAAACCGGGTGACCGTATCCATGCGACCATCGAGCGAATCGGTTCGATGGATGTTGATGTTCGGTAAATGGCCTCTCTGAGGTCCGGAACTGCGAAAGGCATAGAGACATGCATGTCGTGATCGTTGGAGCGGGAATTGGTGGCCTTGCAGCAGCGTTGGCTCTGGCGCGATCGGGCATTGGTTCGACGGTCCTCGAGGCATCGCCCAAGCTCGGTGAGATCGGCGCCGGCATTCAGCTTGGGCCGAATGCCTTTCATGTGCTCGATCAGCTCGGCATGGGCGAGGCGTTGCTGAAGGGCGCGGTCTATGTCGATGCGTTCCGCCTGATGGATTCGGCGACCGGCAAAGAGATCAATCGCTGGTCCTACGGTGATGATTTCCGGCAGCGTTTTGGCAATCCCTACGTCGTCGTGCATCGCGCGGATTTGCATCAATCTTTGCTTGATGCATGCCTTGCCATCGGCCGTGTGGACATCAAGACGTCCGTCAAGATCGTTGGATTTGAGCAGGATGCGAACGTGGTTCGCGCTGTCGCTGCAGATGGTAGCAAATACGAAGGCGATGTGCTGGTCGGCGCGGACGGTCTGCATTCGGCGATTCGTGCGCAGATCATCAATGATGGCGCGCCGCGCGTGTCCGGCCACACAACGTTTCGATCGGTCATTCCCACGGAGCTGATGCCGAAAGAATTCCAGTGGAATTCGATGACGATCTGGGTCGGTCCGAGAACGCACGTCGTCCATTACCCGCTCAAGGGCGCGAAAGTTTTCAATCTTGTTGCTACCTCGCACGACTATGCCGAAGAGGCAGTGGCTGGCGTTCCCATGACCGATGAAGCGGTGGCCGAGAAATTTGCCCATCTCGTGCCGGAGGTGCAAAAGATCATTGCATCCGGCCAGAACTGGAAGAAGTGGGTTCTGTGCGATCGCGACCCGGCCGAACATTGGAACGACGGCCGCGCGACACTGCTCGGCGATGCGGCTCATCCGACGTTACAATACTTCGCGCAGGGCGCCTGCATGGCGATGGAGGACGGCATGTGCCTCGCCGGCGTGCTTAGCGAACTTGGCGGCGACGTCGTGAAGGCGCTCGATGTCTATCGGCAGGAGCGCCTTGTGCGGACCGCGCGCATCCAGCTCGGCTCACGCCTGATCGGAGACCATATTTTCCATCCTTCCGGCGCGCATGCCCTGACGCGCAATGCCACCCTGAGCGCGATGGACAATCGGGCTTTTCAGGAAGCTTTGGCCTGGCTCTATGACGCCAGGAACATCCATACTTTTGCCAAAGGACAAACGGCAGCGGCCTAGGTTTTTGCTGGCGGAAAAGGCGGCTTTGGACTGGTGGGAGCAATGTGGGAAAAATCCCGCAGAGGCTCCCATTTTCCCAACATATCCGTTATGCCCACGCTCGGTCCCATCGAGCCAAGGTATAATATGCAACGCTCTAAACCGCCTTTTCGTGCCGACCATGTCGGCAGTTTCCTTCGCCCCGAGCCTCTGAAAAAGGCCCGCGCCCAATACGAGAAGGGCGAGATTTCGGCCGGCCAACTCAAGGCGGTCGAAGATGACGAAATCCGCAAGCTGATCCAGAAGCAGGAAGGGGTCGGACTGCAACTCGCGACCGACGGTGAATTCCGGCGGGCGTGGTGGCATTTCGATTTCCTCGGCCTTCTCGACGGCGTGAAGCTGGTTGATGCGAGCCAGGGCATTCAGTTTGCCGGCGTGCAGACAAAGGCGCAGACGTTGCAAATCGACGGCAAGGTGAACTTTTCGTCCGATCATCCCTTCCTCGAACATTTCCGGTTCCTGAAGGCGAACACCAAGGTCATGCCGAAGATGACCATTCCTTCGCCGACCTTGCTGCACTTCCGTGGCGGCAGGAAAGCGATCAGCACGTCGGTCTACCCTGATATGGACGGCTTCTTCGAAGACACCGGCAAGGCCTATGCAAAGGCAGTACGCGAGTTCTACGCCGCGGGTTGTCGTTATCTGCAATTCGATGACACGGTCTGGGCTTATCTCTGCTCGCCCGCGGAGTTGCAGAAGGCGAAGGATCGGGGTGACGATCCAACCGGTCTGCAAGAAAAATACACGGACATGATCAACTTGGCGCTGGCGGACAAGCCCGCTGACATGGTCATCACCACGCATGTCTGCCGCGGCAATTTCCGCTCGACCTGGATTTCCGAAGGCGGCTACGAGCCGGTTGCGGAAGCGCTCCTGGCGAAGTGCAATTACGACGGTTATTTCCTCGAGTATGACACCGAACGGGCCGGCGGTTTCGAACCGCTGCGCTTCCTGCCGAAGGGTGACAAGCAGGTGGTGTTGGGCCTCATTACTTCGAAGAGCGGCACGCTGGAGAGCAAGGATGACGTGAGGCGTCGCATCGACGAAGCGGCAAAATTTGCTCCGCTGGAGCAGTTCTGCTTGTCCCCGCAATGCGGCTTTGCCTCCACTGAAGAGGGCAATATGCTGACCGAAGACCAGCAATGGGCCAAGATGCGTGAGGTCGTCGAAATCTCCAAAGAGGTCTGGGGCCAGTAAATCCCACTCGCATTTCAACTTGAATGAGCCCGGCGCATCATCTTGCGTCGGGCTTTTTTGTGCCAGCCTGCCACCGGTCCATTCGGACCGGTGACCAAAAGCTGAGCACGTCGTTAATGAATTGCTAAAAGTTTTTGTTAATCTTTAATGCGTTTGCACCAAGAACAATGCTCAAGCCGAAAAGGCGGGCGTGGCCGCGAATGGCCGAAAATTCTCCTTCACTTATTCAGAGCCGTTCATGCACACCTCGCTTTCAGCCAAGCTTTATATCCTCTTCACGTTTCTCGGCCTTCTGACGATCGCTCTTGCCGGTTATGCGGTGTTCAACTCCCGCCAGAATGCAATGCTGTCGCAGGAGTTGGAACAGTCTTTCGCCGGTGCCCAGAACGTCGAGCGCGTCAACAGCCTCATCTATGCCGTGGTTATGGAATCGCGCGGCGTCTATATGGCGAGCGACAAGACGGTGGCAAAGCGCTTCGGTGACAATCTTCTGGCATTCAATAACCAGATCACGAAAGTCGTCGATGAGTGGAAATCCGCCGTGCAGGCCGACGACTCCGAAGCCTTTCGCGCTTTTTCGCAGCGCGTAGCGCAGTTTCAGGATTTCCGCCGTGAACTGGTACGTCGTGGCGTCGAAATCGGACCGGCCGCAGGCCGCGAATGGGGTGACAACGACGCCAATCGCAGTGTGCGGTCCGCGCTGAACAAGGATCTTGAAGCCCTCGCGCGGCTCTATCAACAGCGAACGGCCCGTATCAACGATCAGCTGTCAGCCGGTATAGATCGCATGACGTTGGTGATGAGCATTCTCGGCATCATTGCCGCGTTGTCGGCTATTGGCGGCGTTATGTTCACAGGCAGAAATGTTATCAAGCCGCTCCGACAGCTCGTTCAGACCATGGGGCAACTCGCCGGCGGTGATCTGACCGTTACGGTAGTTGGTCAAGCGCGTGGCGACGAGGTCGGTGCTATGGCCAAAGCAGTGCAGGTCTTCAAGGACAACGCGTTGGCACTGCAGAATTCCGAAGCGCGAGCTGCCGAACAGCGTCGCATCAGCGAGCAGGAGCGAGCCCGCAACGAGGCAACAAAGGCTGAAGCCGCGCGCCAGGTGCAGCAGGTCGTCGATGGACTTAGCATTGGCCTTGAGCGTCTTGCCGAGGGCGATCTGACCTATCGTGTGCATGGCGATTGGAATGCGGATTACGTGAAGATCCGCGACGATTTCAATTCCGCGATCGCGCATCTGCAAAGCACGATCAGAAGCATTGCTATATCGAGCGCCGAAGTCTCGAATGCGGCCTCCGAAATTTCTACGAGTACAACTGATCTGTCGCAGCGCACAGAAGAGCAGGCGGCCGGTCTCGAGGAGACCTCAGCCTCCATGGAAGAGATTGCGGCGACCGTGCGCAAGAATGCTGGGGACGCCCGGCAGGCCAATTCGCTGGTGCAGGAGACGCAAGCGATCGCCGGCCGCGGTGGTGCGGTCGTGAAGGAAGCTGTAACGGCCATGGCAAGGATCGAGGAATCCTCCGGCCGCATGTCGGATATCATCTCAGTCATCGACGAGATTGCTCGCCAAACAAACCTGCTTGCGCTGAATGCGGCTGTGGAAGCCGCGCGCGCGGGCGAGGCCGGGCGCGGCTTTGCGGTGGTCGCATCGGAGGTGCGCAGCCTTGCCCAGCGGTCGTCACAGGCCGCCAAAGATATCCAGTCGCTGATCGGCAACTCGTCGAGTCAGGTGCGTGAAGGTGTGAACCTTGTGAACCGCGCGGGCAAGTCTTTGAACGAAATCGTTGGTTCGATCGAAAACGTTGCGCGCATCGTTGCGGACATTGCCAATTCGAGTTCGGAACAGGCGATGGGCATCGAGCAGGTTAATCTCGCGCTGACGCAGATGGACGAAGTCACGCAGAAAAATTCGGCTTTGGTCGAGGAGAATGCCGCCACGGCCAAGACGCTGGAGGAACAACAGGTCGCGCTGAACGAGCAGGTGGCGTATTTCCGTTTCCATGGAGATGCGACGGCGTCCTCAACGCCTCCGATGAATATGATCCGGTCTGCAGCATAGAGTGGAGCTGCTAGCTAGGCCGCTTCGCGTCGATATCCGGCAGCCGGCCTGCCTATCCACTCGCCTTATATTTTTGTGATGTGCAGTCGGGATAGGATTTTCCGGATGCCGTCGGCTATGCGGCGGAACGGAAGGAGGGGGAGAAAGCAGATCAGCAGCATGACGAGCAGCAACCCGATCATTGCTCTCGATAGAAAAAAATTCGCTGATCCCGGCTCCGTAAAGACAGCGGGAAAATAGTGGAGAAGGTTGAGGATGTGATCGACAAGCCAGTCGAGCATCGTCGTCCTATTCAATATTTTAATTCGCGATAAAAAAAGACGTAAGCCACTGGATAGATTAGGTGCGCCAAAGAGCGTGCACTGCGCCGATCTCGCGCTTGTTTGATATGAGAACCTCACTCTCACATGGCAATATGCCGACGCATTCTGGAAGCGGAAGTGTTCTCCGAAAAATGAGCCATGGACGTGAGTGCAGGTTTGCCCGCTGCCCGGGAAGCCTTGGCGGAAAGGTTTGTACATGTTCCGCCGCTCAGTTGGATCAGCCGTTATCGTGCTGCGTGGTTGCCCCGTGACCTCGTTGCCGGCGTAACGCTTGCGGCCTATGCGATCCCGGTATCGCTTGCCTATTCTGCGTTGGCAGGCCTTCCCCCTCAGGTCGGCATCTATGGCTATCTCTTGGGGGGCGTGGGATACGCGCTTCTTGGATCTTCGCAACAGCTGGCGGTCGGGCCGACGTCAGCAATTTCCCTGATGATTGCTACGTCCGTCGGCGCGATGGCGGATGGAGACATGCAACGCTATGCGCAGATCGCCAGTCTTGCTGCATTGACGGTCGGGGTGTTGTGTGTGCTCTCATGGCTGCTTCATCTCAGCGTGATCGCCTTGTTGATCAGCGATTCCATTCTTGTTGGCTTCAAGATCGGTGCTGGGCTGACGATTGGCCTCACTCAGATTCCGAGTCTGCTCGGTGTGCCAGGCGGCGGACACGATGTTTTCGAACGATTGTTTGTTCTCGCAGGGCAGGTCGGGCAGATCAACCCGCTTGTTTTCGGGATCGGCGTCGCGGCTGTCATTCTGCTGATGGTCGGCGGGACATGGTTGCCGGGGCGGCCGGTTGCTCTGGCTGTTGTCGCCCTGGCGATATTCGCTGCGTCGTCCCTCGGCTGGCCGGCAGCAGGGGTGCCTGTCACAGGCCACATTACGGGGGGATTGCCGGATCTGACTCTGCCATCGCTGAAACTGCGCGATTTGGAGGGCATATTTCCGCTTGCAGCCGGGTGCCTGTTGCTTGCCTATGTTGAAGGCATCTCCGCAGCACGCACCTTTGCGACGCGGCATGGCTATTCAATTGACATGCGGCGGGAGTTCCTCGGGATCGGTGCCGCCAATCTGTTCACCGCAATCGGTCAAGGCTATCCGGTCGGTGGAGGCCTGTCCCAGTCCGCCGTCAATGACAAGGCGGGCGCTCGGACCCCGCTGGCTCTCGTCTTTGCCTCGGTGACGCTTGCGATTTGTCTTCTCTATTTGACGGCGTGGCTGGAGAATTTGCCCAAGTCTGTGCTGGCTGCGATTGTATTGACAGCCATCCTGGGCCTGTTCGATTTTCCGTCCTTGTTTCGGATGTGGCGCGTAAGCCGGATCGATTTCTACGCGGCTTCGATTGCGCTCGTTGCGGTGCTGTTGCTTGGCATTCTGCAGGGTATCCTTCTGGCGGCTATTGCCTGCATCCTTCTTCTGCTCTGGCGTGTTTCCCGTCCTCACGTCGCCTTTCTCGGGAAGGTCCCCGGTACGCAAATCTACTCGGATATGGCGCGCCATCCTGAGAACGAGCCGCAGTCCGGGGCGCTCATCGTGCGGCCGGAAGCTTCGTTGATCTACGTGAATGCCGGTGCAGTGCTGGAGGCGATCCTCAATCGTCTGCAAGGCACGCGCGAGTCCCCGATCCACGTCTTGATCTGCGATCTTTCGGCATCGCCTTTCATCGACCTTGCCGGTTCACGCATGCTCTGTGAACTGCAAGCGGAACTCGCCGGTCGAGATATTGTCTTTCGTATCGTTGGTGCACGGGCCTATGTCCGCGACTTCCTCCGCGCCGACGGTATTGGCGATAAGGTCGGTGGCATCGACAAGACCGTAACGATTCATGATCTCATCAAGGCCTGGGGTATCGCAAGTGCGAGGGATCAGATTGAACAATGATCAGCGGCCTCTGAATGAAGCGAGCCGGCAGTCTAACGCTTGTTGGCATTTGGTGTTTTCCACTTCGTGCATGTCAGCGGAGATGTTCGGATGAAAAAGGAACGAGCAAGTGACAGCTTTGAACGCAGCGCTAGTGAAGCCGACAAGAACGGTTTGCCGGACAAGAAAGGTCGGATGAAGCGGTCGATCTATGAGAAGGAGCTTCGAAAGTTGCAGGTGGAGCTGTGCCGCCTCCAGGATTGGGTCAAGTCGAAAGGCGCAAAGGCCATCATTGTCTTCGAGGGGCGGGACGCAGCCGGAAAGGGCGGTACCATTAAGGCGATCACGGAAAGAGTATCTCCCCGCGTCTTCCGGGTAACGGCGCTTCCGACGCCGACCGAGCGTCAAAAATCGCAGATGTTCCTTCAACGCTACATCGAGCATTTTCCCGCAGGCGGAGAGATCGTGATCTTTGACCGCAGCTGGTACAATCGCGCTGGCGTCGAATATGTCATGGGGTTCGTGGACAAGAAGCGCTACGAGACGTTTCTCGAGCTTTGTCCGCAGATTGAACAATACATTGTCGATGCCGGGATCATCCTCATAAAGGTCTGGCTCGAAGTCGGCCGTGATGAGCAGGAGCGGCGTTTCAGGGCGCGCATCGATGATCCGCTGCGGCAATGGAAACTGAGCCCCATGGATATCGAGTCCTATACCCGCTGGTATGATTACTCGCGTGCTCGCGACGCGATGCTCGAGGCCACGGACAGCAAGCATGCGCCGTGGCATCTGGTCCGCACGGATGACAAGCGTCGCGGTCGGTTGAATTGCATCTCGCACATCCTCGATTCGATTCCTTACAAGAAGACGAAGCGCGAGACTGTGAAGCTGCCACCGCGGTTGACGAAGAACGCCTACGACGACGAACGGTCGCTGAAAGGCCGGAAGTTTGTATCCGAGCGGTATTGACCAGGGCGTTGTTGAAGGGTCTTGGGCAGAAGCTCGCTTGAACCCCGGGGCAGCCTATGACCGCGACGCCGCCGGGGGGGACGTTTAGTGGAACCTGCGCCCCGGATTGGAAGCCGCTTCGGGTGGAATAGGAGTCAGCCGACGTGGGTTCTCGTGGTTTGTAAAGGTGGTTGGTCGCCCACTGCGCGAGCCTCTATAAGTTATTGATTTTAAATAGTTATATTAAAAACGAGTTCTTCGGTCGGGTTCCGCCTCACGACGTGTTCGGAGCGGCATCGTGTCGCCGTTTCAAATTTGCTGCATTGCAGTACAAGGCTCGTATGAACGAATCGTCAGAAAGGGAACCCTGGAAAATGCCGGT
>JAEYVN010000456.1 GCA_023431725.1 Pseudomonadota bacterium | reverse complement strand
CCACCGTTCAGACCGAGACACGGAATTCCAAGCACGGTGAATTCCACGGTCAGCACGTTGCCTTGCTTGCCGCCGGGATAATCGGTCGGCGCATGGTGCACGGCAGTGACCGCGCTGTCCGGAAAGGTTGCCGCATAGAAGCGCGCCGCGGCCTCGGCGTCGTGGTCGTACCACAGGCAGATGATGTTCTTGGCGGTGTTCCTGGTGGTCTTCCCGGACATGGCGTGATCACTCCCGTTTGGACATCGCGTCGATCTGTCGACGATTGCGCTTAAATCCCGGACCGCGTGGGCACGACCGGCACGCCGATCACAGCCGGGTGGAACCAGAACGCCAGCACCAGATACAGCAGCGTGCCGACGACAACGGCGGCGACATCGCGCGGCCAGCCGCCGACCGGAATTTCCGGCGCACCGGCGTCGGTGCGATGCTTGAGCGAGATGCGGTCATACACCGCCCAGGCGAGGATCGAGCCGAACAGGAGGATCGAACCGAGGTCGCCGTTCGATATGAGGTGCGCAAACGCCCATAGCTTTACGCCGGCCAGCATCGGATGCTTGAGCACGCGCTTGATGTTGCCGGGGATATAGGCGGCGACGATCATGATGATCGCCGGCCAGACCAGCAGCAGGGCCAGATGCCGGGTCCAGACCGGCGGGGTCCAGACGTTGATCCACTCGCTCGTGCGATACCAGCCGAAGCCGTAGGCGATCAGCACGACACCGATCGCCGACATGATCGAAAAGCCGATCTTGTAAGGCGTCTCGCCGATCCGCGCGATCAGTTGCGCGCGCGCCTCGCGGCGGGTGACGAAGACATGCGGCCCGAGGAAGATGACGAGGCCGAGAACGAGTGTGACAAGACCCATGTGGCCTCCCGCTGATCGCAGCTTGGAATGAACTCAATTATGCGATGGCCGGCGGGAGGCAAGCAAGGCCTTCAGCCTTTGCGACACGACACCGTCATCACTTGAACTCGACCACGGTCAGATCGAGCGGCAGCACGTTCTTCATGGCCTGCGGCGGCGACACTTTGGACAATGTCATCGGCGAGCCGGTCGCCGCGGCCTTGTCGAAATCCGCCGTACCGGCCTTGTCGATCGCCGTCAGCGTGAAATCGTCGAACACATACGGGATGCCATTCGACATCAACGGATCCGGACCATCCATTACATGCAGATGAAGATGCGGCTCCGAACTGTTACCGGTGTTGCCGACCTTGCCGAGGATCGCGCCGCGCTTCACGACATCGCCGGCCTTGACCCTGACGCTGCCCGGTTGCATGTGCGCATAGTTCACGTAAGCGCCATTGCCGATGTCGAGCACGACGAAATTACCGTCGACCTGATCGACCGGCAAACCTTCCGGCAGCTTGCCCGGCACCTGCTCCTGCAGATCGTTGCGCGATGCGACAACCTTGCCGTCGGCCACTGCATGAACGTCATGGCCGAAGATATGGTAGCTCTTGACGTCCTTCGGATCGCCCTTGAGCAGACGGCCCTCTTCGTTCACCTGCTCCCAGTCGATGGCGAAGCGTTGCGCCAGATAATACCGCCCGTCCAGCGGCAGAAGCGCGCGAACATGGCGAATGGTGTCGCAGCAGCCGTCGCCCGCGACGAAGCCCTTGCCACGCAACGGCACGCCGATCACCACGGGCGCGCGATCGATGACCTGCGTCGGCGCAACCGTAATCGTGAAGTCGCGGCCAAGCTGCTTCATCACGCCGGTGATGCGGTGAACAATCTCCTTCGGCAGCGGAGCATTCACATCGCTTTCGACGTGAAGAAATGCAACGCCGAACTGCCCGATGCCAAGTTCTGACGATTCCGCTCCACGCCGACCGCCGAGCGAAAGCCGCTTCGCAAGCGCAGCCTGATCGAGCTTGAGGAGGACCTTTTGGTTCGCCGGATCGACGACCTCGATCTGCTTGACGTCGACGGCATCCGGCGTGGCGTTGCCGAGCCGCAGTTCATAGACAAGATGCCGTTTGCCATCCGAGCCCGTGACCGGCCATGGCGGGCTCAGCACATCGGCCACCAGCGGTGTCAGGATGGGCTCAGCGGCCAGTGCAGCCGACGGCAAGGACAGCCATGCGAAAAAGCAGAGAAGAAAGGAAAACATGCAGCGCATGGGAATGTGCGATTCTTTCATGAAACGGATGCCGATATTAGAGTTTGCCCATCCGACATCCAAATGACATGTCTGAGGGCGAAGCGCTGTACGCATTTGCCGGAATAACATGATGCCACAAACTCGATCCACGATCCGCGAACCGGAACGCACCCTTCCTGTTTATGGTGAATACGATATTGTCGTGCTTGGTGGCGGCCCGGCGGGCATCGCCGCCGCGGCAGCCGCTGCTGCACTGGGGCGCAAGACGCTGCTGATCGAACGCTATGGCTTTCTCGGCGGGATGGGCACCGCTGCCGGCGTCACCAACTTCTGCGGACTGCATGCCAATGTCCACGGCGATATCCGGCAGGTCGTGCACGGCGTCGCCGACGATTTGCTCGGACGCATCGATGCACTCGGCGGTCTGAATACGCCACACATGATCTTCGGCAAGACCAAGGCGCAGGCCTATGACACGGCAGCGTTCAAGATCGCAGCCGACGATCTTTTGCTCTCGCGCGGGGTCGATATCCTGTTTCACGCCTACGCGGCTGGCGTGGTGAAGGACGGCAACCGCATCGAGGCTCTGCTCATGGAAACGAAGTCCGGCCGCTTGGCGGTGCGGGCTTCAATATTCATTGATTGTTCGGGCGATGGCGACCTCGCCGCTTTTGCCGGCGCGCCGTTCGAGATCGGACGCGGCGACGACGACATGCTCTATCCGACCATGATGTTCCGTCTCAATGGTGTTGATCCGGATGCGGCGGGCGAAGCCTGGAAGACCATTCCCGCGCTGATGGATGAAGCCGAGAAGCGCGGTGTCCGGT
>JAEYVN010000121.1 GCA_023431725.1 Pseudomonadota bacterium | reverse complement strand
GGACCACGCTGATCACCTTCGCGGTCTCGCTGGTCCTGGTCTGGCGCTTCAACCCGACGACCGCCGAATTCCAGTTCGTCGAAAAGGCGCGCTGGCTGGGCGGCTATGCGTCCTACCACATGGGCGTCGACGGCATCTCGCTGCCGCTCGTGATCCTGACCACCGCGATCATGCCGATCTGCATCATCGCCAGCTGGGATTCGATCCAGCATCGCGTCAAGGAATACATGATCGCCTTCCTCGTCCTCGAGACGATGATGGTGGGCACCTTCGCGGCCCTCGACCTCGTGGTGTTCTATCTGTTTTTCGAGGCCGGCCTGATCCCGATGTTCCTGATCATCGGCATCTGGGGCGGACAGCGCCGGGTGTATGCAAGCTTCAAATTCTTCCTCTACACGCTGCTCGGCTCGGTGCTGATGCTGCTCGCCATCATGGCGATGTACTGGAGTGCCGGCACGACCGACATCCCGACCCTGCTCAAGCATTCCTTCCCGCGCGAATTGCAGACCTGGGCTTGGCTGGCCTTCTTCGCATCCTTCGCGGTCAAGATGCCGATGTGGCCGGTGCACACCTGGTTGCCGGATGCGCACGTTGAGGCGCCGACCGCCGGCTCCGTGGTGCTGGCGGCCGTGCTCCTGAAGATGGGCGGCTACGGCTTCCTGCGCTTCTCGATCCCGATGTTCCCGCTCGCCTCGGCCGATTTCACACCGCTCATCTTCGCGTTGTCCGTGGTCGCCATCGTCTACACCTCGCTGGTGGCGATGATGCAGGAGGACATGAAGAAGCTGATTGCCTATTCGTCGGTCGCTCACATGGGCTTCGTGACGATGGGCATCTTCGCCACCACGGCGCAGGGTGTCGGCGGCGCGGTCTTCCAGATGATCTCGCACGGCATCGTCTCCGGCGCGCTCTTCCTCTGCGTCGGTGTCGTCTACGACCGCATCCATACGCGCGAGATCAAGGCCTATGGCGGCCTCGTGGAGCGCATGCCGATCTATGCGGCGATTTTCATGCTGTTCACCATGGCCAATGTCGGCTTGCCCGGCACCTCCGGCTTCGTCGGTGAATTCCTGACGCTGCTCGGCACCTTCAAGGTCAACGTGATGGCGGCGACGCTGGCGACGCTCGGCGTTATCTTGTCGGCATGCTACGCGCTGTGGCTCTACCGGAAGGTGATTTTCGGCAAGCTCGAGAAGCCGAAGCTGCTCAACATCCAGGATGTCAGCGCGCGCGAAATCCTGACCTTCGTCCCGCTGGTGGTCCTGACGCTGTTGTTCGGCTTCTATCCGAAGCCGGTGCTCGACATGTCGTCAGCCTCGGTCAATGCGCTGGTGTCCCAGTATCAGCAAGCCGTGAACAATAAAAATCCGGGCGCGAGCAAAGCCGCCTCGATCGAAAACGTGACGGGCCAAACCCGATGACCTTTCCCATGCCCGATCTCATTCCGGCGATCCCCGAACTGATCCTCGCGGTTGGCGCTCTGACGCTGCTGATGGTAGGGGCCTTTGGCGGTGAGCGCTCGAACTTCACCGTCAGCGTTTTGGCGATCATCCTGCTGGTCGTGGCCAGCGCAGCCGTCGTGATGCTGCCGGCCGGCCGGCTGGTGACCTTCAATGGCAGCTTCGTCGTCGATGACTTCGCCCGCTTTGTGAAAGTGCTGGCGTTCGGAGGCACCGCCGTCGCGATCCTGATGTCGTTCGACTATGTCAAACGCGCGGGGATGCAGAAATTCGAATACCCGGTGCTGATGGTTCTGTCGTCGATCGGCATGGGTATGCTGATCTCGGCGACCGACCTGATCGCGCTGTATCTCGGCCTCGAGCTGATGAGCCTGTCGCTTTACGTGATCGCGGCGATCGATCGCGATTCCGCCAAGTCCACGGAGGCTGGGCTCAAGTATTTCGTCCTTGGCGCGCTGTCGTCCGGCATGCTGCTCTATGGCGCTTCGCTGATCTACGGGTCCACCGGCAACATCTCGTTTGCGGCAATCGCGCAAGCAGCGCCGCAGGGCGGTCTCGGCCTGACCTTCGGCCTCGTCTTCCTGCTGGCCGGTCTGTGCTTCAAGGTTTCGGCGGTGCCGTTCCACATGTGGACGCCGGACGTCTATGAAGGGTCACCGACACCGGTCACGGCCTTCTTCGCCGGCGCCACGAAAGTCGCCGCGATGGCGATCTTCGTGCGCGCGACCATGACGGCATTCCCGACGATCATGCTTCAATGGCAGCAGATCCTGGTGTTCGTCGCCATCGCCTCGATGGCGCTCGGCTCGTTTGCCGCCATCGGCCAGACCAACATCAAGCGCCTGCTGGCCTATTCCTCGATCGGCCACATGGGCTTCGCGCTGGTCGGCCTTGCCGCCGGAACGGAAGAGGGCGTGCAGGGTGTGCTCGTCTATATCGCGATCTATATCGCCATGACGCTCGGTACGTTTGCCTGCGTTCTGTCGATGCGGCGCGATGGCCGCATGGTGGAGTCGATCTCCGATCTCGCCGGCCTGTCGCGCACCTCGCCGATGATGGCCTTCCTGTTCGCGATGCTGATGTTCTCGCTGGCCGGCATTCCGCCGCTGGCCGGCTTCTTCGCGAAATTCTACGTCTTCATCGCCGCCATCAATGCCGGCCTCTATGCGCTTGCGGTGATCGGCGTGCTGACCAGCGTGGTCGGTGCCTATTATTATCTCGCCATCGTCAAGACGATGTATTTCGACGAGCCGAACAAGAGCTTCGAACCGATGTCCGGTGAGCAGGTCCTTGTGCTCGGGCTCGCCGGCGCCTTCAACCTCCTGTTCTTTGTCTTTCCGGCGCCGCTGCTCGATGCCGCGACGGTGGCGGCGAAATCGCTGTTCTGATGGCCTTTGCGGTCGGACCGCAGGCGACACAGGCTGGTCATCGCATTCGCAGCTATGACCGGCTCGATTCAACCAATAGCGAGGCCATGCGCCTTGCTATTGAAGGCGAGCATGGTCCGCTCTGGATCGTGACCGACGAGCAGACCGCAGGCCGCGGCCGGCAGGGCCGGGAATGGCAATCCTTCGCCGGCAATCTGGCCACGAGTCTTCTGCTCACCGGCAATCTTGCGCTGTCCAATGCGGCGACCCTCGGCTTTGTCGCCGGGCTGGCCGTGCACGAAGCCTGCAGCATTGCGGCGCCCGGCCTGTCGCTGTCGCTGAAGTGGCCGAACGACATGCTGGCGAGAGAAGCGTTTTCAGGCGACGTGGATTCCGGTTCGCGTGAAGAAAACGCGCCGAGGCAAAAAAACTACGGCAAGCTGGCCGGACTCCTTCTGGAATCCCAGAACGTGAATGGCGGGCTCGCGCTGGTAATCGGCATCGGGATCAATGTCACCGCCGCACCCGAGGGCGTCAGCTATCCGGCGGTCTCGCTGGCCGGCCTCGGCCAGACCGTAAAGGCCGTGGACCTGTTCGCGACCTTGACCGACGCCTTCGTCAAATACGATAGCGTATGGGATCGTGGCCGTGGATTCGCCGAAATCCGGCGGCTCTGGCTCGAACGGGCACACGGGCTCGGCGAATCTGTCTCGATCCATATGGGTGATCGCATCGAACACGGTCTCTTCGAAACCCTGGACGAGAATGGCTGCCTCGTGCTGCGCAGGTCCGACGACACGCGATGCAGCGTTGCCGCGGGCGACGTCTATTTTGGCGATGTGCGAACGGCGCATCAGGGAGTTTCGTGAGAGTGACTGAGCAAGCACCGAAGGCTTCCGGACAACTCGTTTTTGCGCCACTCGGCGGCATCGGCGAGATCGGCATGAACCTGTCGATCTACGGCCTCGGTGATGAGCGCCGTCGCCAATGGCTGATCGTCGATGTCGGCGTATCCTTCGCTGCGGAAGAACATCTTCCCGGTGTCGATCTTATCTTTCCCGACATCCGCTACCTCATGGAGGAGCGGAAAAACATCGTCGGCATCGTGCTGACCCACGCGCATGAGGATCACTTCGGTGCGCTGTTCGATTTGTGGCCGAGGCTGAAGGTGCCGGTCTATGCGACGCCGTTCACCGCCGCGCTGATCGAGGCCAAGCGTGCGGGTGAGGCCGGCGCGCCGGAGGTCGATGTGCGCACGGTTCCGCTCGGCGGCCGCTTCAATGCCGGTCCGTTCGATATCGAGCTGGTTTCAATGGCGCATTCGATCCCGGAATCGAACGCGCTGATCCTGCGCACGCCGCACGGCAATGTGGTGCATACCGGTGACTGGAAGATCGATCCGACGCCGGTGATCGGTCTGCCGACCGACGAAGCCAAGCTGCGGCGTCTGGGCGAGGAGGGGGTCCTCGCTGTGATCGGCGATTCCACCAATGCCGTGCGCGATGGCCGTTCGCCATCCGAGGCGGATGTGGCCCGGACCCTGGCGCAGCTGATTGCCGCAGCCCCGGCGCGCGTTGCCGTCACCACCTTCGCCTCCAACGTTGCCCGCATCCGTGCGGTGGCCGACGCTGCCAAAGCCGCAGGCCGCGAGGTCGTGGTGGTGGGCCGCGCCATGGACCGGATGGTGCAGGTGGCGCGCGAGACCGGCTATCTGGACGGCGTGCAGGATTTCCGCGGGCCGGACATGTACGGCTACCTGCCGCCAGACAAGGTGGTGGCGCTCTGCACCGGCAGTCAGGGCGAACCGCGGGCGGCGCTGGCGCGCATCGCCAAGGACGATCATCCGGACATTACATTGGCCCGAGGAGACCAGGTGATCTTCTCCTCACGCACCATTCCCGGCAATGAGAAGGCGGTTTCTACGATCATTAACAGCCTCATCGATCAGGGCATCGAAGTCATTACCGATCGCCAGCATCTCGTTCATGTGTCCGGCCATCCGCGCATCGCCGAGGTCGAGGAACTGCTGAATTGGTTGAAACCTCAGATACTTGTGCCGGCCCATGGCGAGGCCTTGCACCTGCATGAACATGCCGCGATCGGCCGACGGCTCGGGATCCCCAAGATCGTCAGATGCCGTGACGGCGACCTTGTGAAGATCGCCCCCGGAGCCCCTGAAATCATTGATGAATTGCCGCACGGCCGGGTCTACAAGGACGGCATCGTCATGGTCGGCGCCGACAGCCGCACCATCGCTGACCGCCGCCGTTTGAGCTTCGTCGGCATGATCACGGTGGCCCTTGCTGTGACGGAAAAGGGCGCTCTGGCGGCCGATCCGGAGATCGAACTGCTCGGGATTCCTGAAAAGGGCATCAGCGGCACGCCGCTCATCGATGTCGCCGGCGATGCCGTACTCGACACCTTCGAAAACCTGCCGCGGGCCCGGCGGCGCGACGCCGACAGTATCGCCGAAGCGATCCGGCGCGCGGTCCGCAGCGCCGTGGCCGCGCAATGGGGCAAAAAGCCCATCTGTTACGTCCACGTTCTCACAGTATAGTCGCGTCATGATCGGACGATTGAACCACGTGGCGATTGCCGTTCGCGACATCGCGAAGGCGGCGGAAACCTATCGGGCAACATTGGGGGCTGAGGTCTCCGACGCCGTGCCGCAACATGCACACGGCGTCACGACGGTGTTCATCACACTGCCGAACACGAAGATCGAATTGCTGGAGCCGCTCGGCACAGATTCGCCGATCGAAAAATTCCTGCAGAAGAATCCCGACGGCGGCATTCATCACATCTGTTACGAGGTGGATGACATCCTCTCCGCGCGTGACACATTGAAAGCCAGGGGCGCCCGCGTCCTCGGCGATGGCGAACCGAAGATCGGTGCGCACGGAAAGCCGGTGCTTTTCCTGCACCCGAAGGACTTCAACGGTACGCTGGTCGAGCTTGAACAGGCGTGAGGTAATTTGTGTCCGTCACGACTGCGATTGCGATTTATTTTCTCGTTTGGTGGCTGACGCTGTTCGCAGTGCTGCCTTTCGGTATCCGGTCACAGCACGAAGAGGAAACGACGCCAGGAACTGATCCGGGCGCCCCGGTTCTGCCGCGAATTGCTTCCAAGTTGGTTTGGACGACGCTCGTATCGGCTGCAATCTTCGCGGTGATGTACGTTGCGTATGTGTATCGGCTGGTCGATTTCGACATGATTCCCGGCCTGCCGAATCCCTCCTGACGGCGTCGTTGCCAGCGTAGTCGGCGTATATATTTACCTGAGTGGTGGGGAACCGTGGTGGCGGAGCGGCCGTTATTCCGTCGCCTTTTGGAAAATCGGGCAAAGACTGGGGACATGTAACATGCCGAGTTCACGCTATTTCATCGTGCAAAAGGGCGACGGCTGGGTGATCCAGTTCGGCGGTGACGATTTCGGGCCATACCAGACCCGCCGGGAGGCCATGTTGTTTGCGGTGGACGCTGCCCAGAAGCTTGGCGAAAAAGGGGAAAATGCGGAAGTTTGCCTGCTGGGCGAAAATGGTCATTTCCTTCCGGAATGGACCTACGGCCGCGACAGCTATCCGCCGCGCCTTTAGTCGGCTCCTGCGGGTGTCGGTGGGGACGGAAGTCAGTAACCGTCCCAAACTCGTCAATGAGGGTGGGACCGCTGCAGGTCACGATCCAGGAATAAAAAAGAGCAGGGCAAACGACCCTGCTCAGAATTCAATCAAAACGCTTCCGGCGTGCGTTTATATTGCTTGTATGAAGCGTCGGCGGCCCCTTTGGATGCTCGCCAGTCCTCCCAAGACTTGGACCTGTCAGGCTCCTGCCCAACGTGGAGGCGGAGGCTATATCATGTGATTGTCATACCGCAAGAGGTTGCGAAAAAAAGGTGACACACCTGCCCACATTTTGGGCTGGTCTTTGGCGGCTTCTTGAATTTTCCCCGCTGATCCGGTTTCTGTCCTATCCACGCCGCCGCGCCCGATTCCCCGAAAAGAGCCATTTCCAATGCGACTGTCGCGCTATTTTCTGCCCATCCTTCGCGAAACGCCGAAGGAGGCGGAGATCGTTTCCCACAGGCTGATGCTGCGAGCCGGCATGATGAAGCAGGAGGCGGCCGGCATTTATGCGTTTCTCCCGTTAGGTTTGCGTGTGC
>JAEYVN010000395.1 GCA_023431725.1 Pseudomonadota bacterium | reverse complement strand
CTGCTCGGCTGTCTGATGGACGCGCTGGCGATGATCATCCTGACGGTGCCGATCATCTTCCCGCTCATCAAGCAGATGGGCTTCGATCCGATCTGGTTCGGCGTCATTGTCGTGATGACGGTGGAACTCGGCCTGATCCATCCGCCGGTGGGGATGAATATCTTCGTCATCAAGAGCGTGATCGACGATGTGAAAATATCGACGATCTTCGCCGGCGTGATCCCGTTCATTATTACCGATCTGATCCGCCTGGCGATCCTCGTGGCGTTCCCGATTCTTGTCACCTGGCTGCCGTCCCACATGTAGGGACGGCATGCCCCGCTTGATCGCTTGAAATCTGCCCGGAAAGTGCCTTTTTATAAGAGCACCAATCTGCTATAATAGTTTGAACTCCAACTATTGGCCTGCCAAGGGCCAGCGATCGGGACGATGGAACGCTCATTCAAGAAAGAAGTGCAGTCGCTGCGTCTGGGGGACGGAGACACCTTCCACGGCGAGGGCATTCTCGCCGTCACCAAGGCGCTGCTGCAATCCGGCGTGTCCTATGTCGGCGGCTATCAGGGCGCGCCGGTCTCGCATCTGCTCGATGTGATGGTCGATGCGGAGGATTACCTCAAGGAACTCGGCGTGCATGTCGAGACCTGCACCAACGAGGCCTCCGCCGCGGCGATGCTCGGCGCCTCGATCAATTATCCGATCCGCGGTGCGGTGACCTGGAAGGCCATCGTCGGCACCAATGTCGCCTCCGACGCGTTGTCGAATCTCGCCTCGCCCGGCGTCATGGGCGGCGCGATGATCATCGTCGGCGAGGATTACGGCGAAGGCGGCGCGGTCATCCAGGAGCGCTCGCACGCCTATGCGATGAAGTCCTCGATCTGGCTGCTCGATCCGCGGCCCGACCTGCCGAGCATCGTGCGCACCGTCGAGAAAGGCTTCGAATTGTCGGAAGCGAGCCGCGCGCCGGTCATGCTCGAGCTTCGCATCCGCGCCTGCCACGTCACCGGCTCGTTCAGCGCGAAGGACAACCGCAAGCCGGACGTGTCGTCGCTGCATCCGACCAAGCCCGCGCCGCATAACTTCGCCCGCCTCTCGCATCCGCCCGTCACCTTCGTGCAGGAGCGAAACAAGGTCGAGGAGCGCATGCCGGCGGCGCGCGAATTCATCATGCGCGAGAAGCTGAACGAGATTTTCCCGGGCGACCTGACGGACATCGGCATCATCGTCCAGGGCGGCCTCTACAACGGCACCTTGCGTGCGCTGGAACGGCTGGGTCTTGCCGACCTGTTCGGCGAATGCCGCATCCCGATGCTGTGCCTCAACGTCACCTATCCGCTGGTGCCGGAAGAAATCCGCTCCTTCTGTGCCGACAAGAAATCGGTGCTGATCGTCGAGGAAGGCTTCCCCGAATATATCGAGCAGATGGTCGCGACCGAGTTGCGGCGCGGCGATGTGCAGACGCGCCTTTACGGCAAGGACGTGCTGCCGGAAGCCGGCGAATACACGCAGGACGTCCTGCTGAAAGGCCTGACCAAGTTCATCACCGAAGCACGGCCGGCGCATGTCGACGCGCTCGCAATTTCGGAACGCCTCGGCAAGATGATCGCGCATGTGCCGGCTGTTTCGACGGCATTGCGCGACCTGCCGCCGCGCCCGCCGACCTTCTGCACCGGCTGCCCGGAGCGTCCGGTGTTCTCCGCGCTCAAGCTGACGCAGCAGGAAATCGGCAACGCGCATATCTCGGCCGACATTGGCTGTCATTGCTTCGGGTTGTTCGCGCCCTTCAGCATGGGCAATTCGGTTCTCGGCTATGGCATGTCGCTCGCAAGCGCCGCGGCGGTCGGTCCGAACATCCAGAAACGCCCGATCGCGGTGATGGGCGATGGCGGCTTCTGGCATAACGGCGTGATCACCGGCGTCGCGTCTAACCTGTTCAACAAGGGCGATGGCCTGCTGATCATCTTCCAGAACGGCTACACCTCGGCGACCGGCCTGCAATTCATGCCGTCGTCGCTCAAGAGCCGTTCCGGCGAAGGCCAGAAGATGGACATCGAGCGCACGCTGAAGACGCTCGGCGTCAAGTGGATGCGCAAGGTGCGCACCTACAGCGTCGGCAAGATGATGAAGACCGTGAAGGAAGCGCTGGCCAGCACCGAGCACGGCCTGAAGGTCATCATCGCCGACGGCGAATGCCAGCTCGCCCGCCAGCGCCGGGTGCGCGCGGAAGATGCCGGCAAGCTTGCGCGTGGCGAACGCGTCGTGCGCACGAAGTTCGGCGTCGATGACGAAATCTGCACCGGCGATCATTCCTGCATCCGCCTGTCCGGCTGCCCGTCGTTGTCGGTGAAGCCGTCGCCCGATCCTTTGCGCACCGATCCGGTCGCCACCGTGATCGAATCCTGCGTCGGCTGCGGTCTCTGCGGTGAAGTCGCACACGCCGCCGTGCTGTGCCCATCGTTCTATCGCGCCGAGATCGTGCGCAATGCCAATTGGTGGGACCGCACCCTGTATCGCACGCGCCGCGCCGTCATCGGCTGGTTCGGCGGCCGCACGCCCGCACAGCAGCAGGTGGCCGCATGAACACGCAGCCGCGTCCCGTCACCGTTCTGATCGCTGCGCTTGGCGGCGAAGGCGGCGGCGTTCTCACCAACTGGATCATGTCGGCGGCCGCCAACCTCGGCCTGCCCGCACAATCCACATCGATCCCCGGCGTCGCCCAGCGCACCGGCGGCACTACCTATTACATCGAGATCTATCCGGTCCCGTAC
>JAEYVN010000313.1 GCA_023431725.1 Pseudomonadota bacterium | reverse complement strand
GGATAGTGAAGCGCTTGAAGCGTTCCAGCTCTGCTCGCGGCTTGAAGGCATCATTCCGGCGCTCGAGCCCGCGCACGCTTTGGCCAAGGTCATGGAGCTCGCGCCGCAGAAGCCGAAGGATCATCTGATGGTGATCAATCTTTCCGGGCGCGGCGACAAGGATCTCGCCAGCGTCGCTGAACATCTCGGAACGACGATCTGATCATGACAACACGCATCGACCGCCGCTTCGAAGATCTCAGGCGCGAAGGCCGCGCAGGGCTCGTCACCTTCCTGATGGCCGGTGATCCCGACTACGACACCTCGCTCGCCGTCATCTCCGCGCTGCCGAAGGCCGGCGCGGACGTCATCGAGATCGGCATGCCGTTTACCGATCCGATGGCCGATGGCCCAGCCATTCAGGCCGCGGGATTGCGCGCATTGAAGGCCGGGCAGACGCTGAGGAAGACGCTGCAGTTGGTGCGCGAATTTCGCAAGGCCGATGCCGACACACCGATCGTGCTGATGGGTTATTACAATCCGATCTACATCTACGGCGTCGATAACTTCCTGGCGGATGCGCTCGACGCCGGCGTCGATGGCCTGATCGTTGTCGACCTGCCGCCGGAAGAAGATTCCGAGTTGTGCCTGCCGGCGTTGAAGGCCGGGCTGAATTTCATTCGCCTGGCGACACCGACGACAGACGACAAGCGCTTGCCGACCGTGCTCGCGAATACCTCGGGCTTCGTCTATTACGTGTCGATCACCGGCATCACCGGATCGGCAACGCCCAACGCATCGCGCGTCTCCGATGCGGTGGCCCGCATCAAGCGGCATACGAAGTTGCCGGTGGCCGTCGGTTTTGGCGTGAAGTCGGCGCAGAATGCGCGGGAGATCGCCGGCGGCGCCGATGCCGTCGTTGTCGGTTCTGCCTTGATCGACCGGCTGCAGAAGAGTCTCGATGCAGATGGCAAGGCGACCGCCGGGACGATCACGGCGGTCACCTCGCTCGTGTCGGAGCTTGCGGATGGCGTGCGGTCGGTTCGCGGTGCAGCAGCTGAATAGAACGGCTGCCGTTTCCTTGGTTTAAACGCGCGCTACTTCCCCATTTTCACCAATTCGCGGGCCATCGGTACGACATTCGTTGGCGTGAAGCCGAACTGCTGCTTGGCAAAGCGCGAATAAATGCCGTCGCTGAACAGCAGCCTTTCGGCCGGGCCGTCCTCGGCGATCTGACCGCCTTCGAGCGCGATGATGCGGTCGAAGCTGTCGAGCGTCGAAAGACGATGTGCGATGGCAATGACGGTGCGTCCCTCCATCAGTTCTTCCAGCGCCTCGTGAATGAGCTCTTCTGAATCGCTGTCGAGGGCCGATGTCGCTTCATCGAGAAGCAGTAGTGGCGCTTCCTTCAGGAAGGCGCGAGCGATGGCGATGCGTTGCCGCTGACCGCCGGACAGCTTCACACCACGGTCGCCGACCAATGTCTGAAACTGGTCAGGCAGCCCTTCGATGAAGTCGCAGCGCGCGGCATGGGCCGCAGCGCGCACCATTTGATCCGTCGCCGAAGGGCGGCCATAGCGGATGTTTTCCATGATCGTGCGGCGGAAGAGCGAAACGTCCTGCGGCACGACGGCGATGGACTCGCGCAGGCTTTCCTGCGTCACGCGCTTGATGTCCTGGCCATCAATGAGGATGCGGCCCTTCTGAACGTCGTACAGCCGTTGCAGCAATGCAAACAGCGTGGATTTGCCGCCGCCGGACGGTCCGATCAGGCCGACGCGTTGGCCGGGCTCGAGCCGCAGATTGAAGTTCGCGAACACACGCCGACCGTCGGAGTAATTGAAGGACACATTTTCAAACTTGACGCTCGACGGACGATGCACGAGTGGCTTGGCGTCGGGATGATCCTTGAGGTCGTGCGGCACAAGAAGCAGCGGTAGGGCTTCCGACAGCCGCGCCATGTGCTGTGTGGCATCGACCAGTGCCACGGCAAGGTCGCGGGTCGCATGAAGGATCGACAGAGCCAGCGTGCAGGTGAGGACGACGTCGCCGGCCGTGGCCGCGCCGCGCTGCCACAGCATGATCGCCCAGGCGAGCACGCCGATCGCGAGCACGATCGTGACGATGGCATGCACGAGGCGCAACTTCTCGAGATAGAGTAGACTGCCGCGGCGCGCCTTCATTTCCGAATTGATGATTTTCTCGAAACGCCGATGCTCACGGCGCTGGCCGCCGAATGCATTGACGAGCGGCATATTGCTGATGACATCGACCATCTCGCCGTCGATCGCGGCGGCCTTGTCGGCAAAGTCGTGATGCAGCGGCTTGCCGGCGGCTGCAAACCAGAACATGGCAAAGACCATCGCGCCGGCGATGAGCATCAGGACCGCGGCCATCGGCAGGCTGACAGTCGCAAGCAGAGCGACCGCAATGAAGGTTGCCGCGCAGGGCGGGATCAGATTCCAGATCGCCATGTTGCTGACGGCGAATACGGCATTGGAAATGGCCGTGATGCGACTGGAGAGTGTGCCGGGCATGCGGTCGGCAAAGAAGGTGAGGGAGTGCCCTGTCACGTGCCGAAAAAGATCGCGGCGCAGATCGCCGGTAACGCCCACGAATGTGAAGCTGCCGACGAAGCCGGCAAGACGCCAAAGTAAATTATCTGCCGCAATCAAGACAACGAGAAGAGCGAGTGCCGTCCAGACCGGCGCCGTTGCCGGTGTCATGGCCAGCACATCGACGAGGATTTTCAGGCCGTATTGCGTAAACACCGAGCAGGCGACTGCCGCCAGGACGGCGATCAGAATGACAAGATGCGCCAGCGGCCTGCGGCGCACGTAATGCATCATGAAAAAGAACGGGCTATTCGCATAGCGAGTGGCGCCTGCCATGGAGAATCCTGTATTCGAGAAGGGAGCTGCTCAATTACGACGCAGATGATCTGATCATCGCGGAATGACGAAAACGCTCGTTAAGAGGACGAGGAAGGCAGCAGTTTGTTCCGTCGTGCCGTTGTATCTTTTTATTTCGGCTTTTTATTTCGACATGTCGCCGCGCGGTTCGGGGATGAGCAACCATACCGCCAGGAATGCGATGACGCCGATGGCGCCCAGGGAGAGGAACGCGGTCGTCGTGCCGAGGTGGTCGGCAATGTATCCGGCCAGGGCCGGACTGAGCGAAGCGCCGATACCGGCCATAGTTCCTATCATGCCGAGCCCCGTATTGAAGCGGCCGGAGCCGCGTGTCAGATCAGCTACAAGCAGAGGAACGATAACGCCGATGATGGCTGCCGTGAGGCCGTCGAGGATCTGCACCGCCACGAGCAGGTAAGGTTCTGTGACAATCGCAAATAAAAGTGCGCGTATCGGCAATGCGCCGACGCCGATCAGTAACAACGTACGGCGACCGAGACTGCGTGAGCGTGCGCCGACCGTCGGTGCAATGGCGGCAACGATAACTTGCGGTACGACGATGCATGCGCCGATCAGAACGGTTGCCCATTGGCTTGATCGCGTTGTTACGACTGTGCCCATCAATGGCAGCAATGCGGCATTGGCCAGATGAAACAGGACCAAACAGAAACCGAGTGCGATCAGCGATCGATGTTGCAGTAATTGTCGAATTGAGATTGCTGCTTCATCAGATTTTGTGGCCGAGCCACCGTGCGCGCGGTCGGGGATGATTTCTGCGGCAGAGATTTGTCCCAGTGCGAAAAGCGTCGGCACGGCCAGGATGGCGGTGACGATGAAAACGGCCTGCGGCGAAAAGAAATAGCCGAAAGTGCCCATGGTGGCCGCGGCAATGCCACTGCCGATGGACGCAAAGCGGGCATTTCTCCCCAGGCGGTCGGCGATCCCCGTGTGTCCGACAAGGCCAAGACTGATGGCGGCCATGCACGGAGCCAGCACGCAGCTTGCGAGGGCATGGACAACGGCAGCGACCAGGATCGCGGCAAATATCGGGAATGATGCATAAATTACCGCGCTTATTGCGATAGCGATGATGGCGAGACCGGCCACCAGGCGTTCCGATCGCGCGCGATCGACAAGAATTCCGCCGGGGATCTGTCCGAACAAACCGACGATGCTGCCAATCGTCAGGATCAGTCCGATATCGATCTGGGTCCATTTCTGACTGGTCAGATACACGGCGATGAACGGGCCGAAGCCCGTTTGCACATCGGCAACGCAGAAGATGAACCAGTCGAGCCCGCGCAAACTCTTTCTGGAAGGCTGAGGCTGGTCGTCGGTTGGCGGGCGGTTCTGCGGTGGAAACGGTGGTTCGGCGGCAGGCAGGCGCCCAGCGGCAGGTGTGCCACTGATTTTGTTGCGACGTTCGTCGGTTAACGCCGCCAGTTCACCACTCCGAAGCCTTGAGCGTGACTTTCGCCCGCGTGGCTTCGTCGCGCACGCCGAGCACGGTGATGGGTTTGCCGTCCTTGAATTCAGGCGCCTTGTTAAGGCGATCACGAGTCGTCTGGACGGTGATCCTGCCCTCACCGCCGGGTGGTACTCTGAAAATCAGGATTTCCCAGGCGACGGCGATCTTCTTGCTGCCGACACCGAGAAAGCCGCCGAAATCGATGACGGCGGCTCGGGTGGTCCCCCGCCGATCAACGATCACGTCGACGATTCGGCCGAGTTTTTCGTCGGTAGCGCTGCGTACCTCCTTGCCGAGGATGCTGCCTGCTTCCGATCCCTCCAGCACCATGGCGCCTTTCGTTGCGTCCTCCCTGCCGACTTCGGGCGTCGTGTCGCCGACCGAGTTGGTGACTTCAGATGAAGGATCCGAGCCTGTCGGTTCGGTCGCCGTTGCGCTGTTCAGCGGAAGCGCGAGAAGAAGTCCGGCCAATATGCAACCGAAGGTGCAGGTGCCCCAGCCAGACTTGGACTGGTGTGCCACATGGACCATCGCTGTCTCCGCATAGGATAAGAGATAAGGGCCGAACGCGCGCGCGTGGCTATGGTTTCAGCCCAAATCGACAAAACTCTGCGATTGCGAAGTATTTTATTACCGCAGTTGCGAAATATGCGGCAAAGGCGGCCAAAGAGGAGTAAATGACCCGCCAAAGGAGCGCCCGGCCGGCCGGGCTTCGCGTATAGGATGAAGTCAAGCGTATGAACTGGATATCAAACGTCGTTCGTCCCAAAATCCGGTCGTTGATGAACCGTCGGGAGACGCCGGAAAATCTCTGGATCAAATGTCCCGAGACAGGCCAACTGGTGTTCTTCAAGGACGTCGAAGCCAACCAGTTTGTCATCCCCGGCTCGAATTATCACATGCGCATGAGCGCCACGGCGCGCCTGAAGACGATGTTCGACGGCGAGACCTGGCTCGACATCGGCGTTCCGGAAGTCTCGATCGATCCTTTGAAATTCCGTGATCAGCGAAAATACGCCGACCGCCTGAAGGACGCCCGCACCAAGACCGGCATGAACGATGCGATCAAGCTCGGCTTCGGCCGGCTGGAGAGCCTCCCGGTCGTGATCGGCGTGCAGGATTTCGATTTCATGGGCGGCTCGCTCGGCATGGCCGCCGGTGAGGCCGTGGTGAAGGGACTGGAAACCGCCGTCGAGCGTGGTACGCCCTTCATTCTTTTTGCCGCGTCGGGTGGTGCGCGCATGCAGGAAGGCATCCTGTCGCTGATGCAGATGCCGCGTACGACGGTGGCGGTCGAAATGCTGCGTGAGGCCAAGAAGCCTTACATCGTCGTTTTGACCAATCCGACCACGGGTGGCGTGACCGCATCCTATGCGATGCTGGGCGATGTCCATATCGCCGAGCCAGGTGCCTTGATCGGCTTTGCCGGAC
>JAEYVN010000210.1 GCA_023431725.1 Pseudomonadota bacterium | reverse complement strand
TGGGAGCGGATGATCGACAAGGTCGATTCCTGGGTCCCGCTGCAGCATAAGGAAACGGTACGCAGTCTCGCGCGCGAGATGGACTCCGCGATCTCCGGCTTTGTGCGCGGACAGGCGCTGGTTTGCTTGATCCTCGGTGTCTTCTATTCCGTTGCTCTCATCTCCGTCGGCCTCAATTTTGGCCTGCTGATCGGCATGGTCGCCGCATTTCTCAGCTTCGCCCCCTACATCGGAAGCATCACCGGCTTTCTGCTGGCGGTGGGTGTTGCGCTCGCGCAATTCTGGCCGGACTGGACCATGCCGGTCATTGTGGCAGCCATTTTCCTTTTTGGTCAGTTCATCGAGGGCAATTTCCTGCAACCGTATCTGGTGGGCAAGGAAACCGGCCTGCATCCTGTGTGGCTGATGTTTGCGTTGATCGCCTTTGCTGTCCTGTTCGGCTTCGTCGGACTGCTGGTCGCGGTGCCGGTGGCAGCCGCCATCGGTGTCCTGGTGCGCTTCATGCTCCGGCAATATCTCGCCAGTCCCTTCTATACCGGTAGCCAGCAAGGCTGATGGCCGACGCGCCCCGTCCGCGACAACTCGCCCTTGCGCTCGATCACGCGGCCAACCTGACCCGGGACGATTTCCTGCCCGGGCCATCGAACGAGAATGCGCTCGCCTTGCTGGACCGATGGCCGGATTGGCCCTCGCGCATGCTGGCGCTCGTCGGCCCCGAGGGCAGCGGCAAGAGCCATCTGGCCTCGATCTGGGCTGCTGAATCCGGTGCGCGCTTCATGTCCGCGCGTGCCCTGACCGTCGATGCCCTGCCGGACGCGCTGGCGACCGGGGCGCTGGTGCTGGAGGATTGCGCGCCCGATCAAATCGATGAACGCGCGCTGTTTCATCTGCTCAATCTCGTGCGTGAAGACGACGGCTGGCTGCTGCTGACGACAAGGACGGCGCCGACGGTCTGGACCATCGCGCTGCGGGATCTCGCATCGCGTTTGCGGGCAATGCCCGTGGCGACGCTGACGATGCCCGATGACGCCTTGCTCCGCGCCGTCATGGTCAAGCTGTTCGCCGACCGCCAGCTTGCCGTGGATGAAGCACTGATCGCCTATCTGCTGCCACGGATCGGCCGTTCCTTTGCGGCGGCGCGCGATGCGGTCGAGACCCTCGACCGTGAGGCCCTGCAGCAGGGTCGGCCGGTCAACCGAACGCTTGCCGCGGAGTTGTATCGAAAGGCATCATCGTAACGATAATCGTCCCGGTCAGTCACCGGGCGGTCACGAATGTCGCCTAGGATGACGATTCGAATAGGGCGGCGGGCACATGAAAGAACGTAGCGAAGCTATTGTCCTGGCTGAAGAAATCGTTGCGGATGGGCCGAAATCGGCGCCCGCGTCGAGCCTGATTGGCAGTCCCGAACGGTTTATCAATCGTGAATTATCGTGGCTGCACTTCAACCGCCGCGTGCTCGATGAGGCGGCCAATCCAGATCACCCGCTTTTGGAAAAACTCCGCTTTCTCTCGATCTCGGCCGCCAACCTCGATGAATTCTTCATGGTTCGCGTCGCCGCCATCAAGGGGCAAGTCGGGGCGGGCGTGAGTGCGCAGAGCCCGGACGGTCTGACACCTGCGGAACAGCTCGTTCGGATCGCCGAGGTCGTATCGGTGTTGGCCGGCGATCAACAGGCGTGCTGGCGCGACCTGCGCCGGGAACTTGCTGCGAACGACATCGTCGTCGTCGACGCTCAGGACGTGACCAAGCAGGAACGTGACTGGCTGGAGGATTATTTCCTCGCCGCGATCTTCCCGGTGTTGACACCGATGGCGATCGATCCGGCGCATCCATTCCCGTTCATTCCCAATCTCGGCTTTACGCTCGCCTTGCAGCTCTCTCGCGTCAGCGACGGCAAGGCGATGAACGCGCTGATCCGCGTGCCGCACAAGATCGAACGCATGGTGCATCTGCCGCGCGAAGGCGGCGCGCTGCGTCTCATTACGCTGGAGCAGGTGGCCTGTCTGTTCATTGGCCAACTGTTTCCGGGCTATGCGATGAACGGCGTTGGCGCCTTCCGCGTGATCCGCGATTCCGAAATCGAAATCGAGGAAGAGTCCGAGGATCTGGTCCGTTCGTTCGAAACAGTGTTGAAGCGTCGCCGCCGCGGGTCGGTGATCCGGCTCGAACTCGAGCAATCGATGCCGGATGATCTGCGCCGCTTCGTGCAGCGCGCGATGTCGGTCGGTGATGACGAGACCATCCTGGTCGACGGCATGCTAGCGCTCAACGATCTGAAGGAGGTCGTGTCGCTCAATCGTCCGGATCTCCTGTTTCCGCCCTATAATCCGCGCTTTCCCGAACGCATCCGCGACCACGGCGGCGACTGCTTTGCGGCGATCCGGCAGAAGGATTTCGTCGTTCAGCACCCTTACGAGTCGTTCGATGTCGTTGTGCAATATCTGCAGCAGGCGGCGCGCGATCCCGACGTCATCGCCATCAAGCAGACACTCTATCGCACCTCGGCCGAGTCACCGATCGTCAAGGCGCTCGCCGAAGCCGCCGAAGCCGGCAAGTCGGTCACGGCGCTGGTCGAACTGAAGGCGCGTTTCGACGAAGAAGCCAACATCCGTTGGGCGCGTGACCTTGAACGTGCGGGCGTGCAGGTGGTGTTCGGCTTCATCGAGTTGAAGACCCACGGCAAGCTGTCGCTGGTCGTGCGTCGCGAGGCCGGCAAGCTCGCGACCTACGTTCATGTCGCGACCGGCAATTATCATCCGATCACCGCCCGCATCTACACCGACCTGTCGTTCTTCACCGACGATCCGGTGATTGCCCGCGATGCCGGGCGCATTTTCAATTTCATCACCGGCTATGCCGAACTCGCCGAACTCGAGGCGATGGCAGTGTCGCCCGTCAATCTGCGTCAGCGCATCGTCGATCACATCGATGCCGAGATTGCGCATGCCAAGGCGGGCCGCCCGGCCGCGATCTGGATGAAGATGAATTCGCTGGTCGATCCCGGCATCATCGACAAGCTCTACGAAGCGTCCCAGGCCGGCGTGTCGGTCGATATCGTGGTGCGCGGCATCTGCTGCCTGCGGCCGGAAGTGCCGGGCCTGTCCGACAACATCCGGGCCAAATCGATCGTCGGCCGGTTCCTGGAACATTCGCGGATCTACTGCTTCGGTGGCGGCCATGGCCTGCCACATCCGAAGGCTGTGGTTTACATTTCCTCCGCGGACATGATGCCGCGTAATCTCGACCGCCGGGTCGAGGTGCTGTGCCCGATTACCAATCCCACGGTGCATGAACAGGTCCTCGACCAGGTCATGGTCGTGAACTTCAATGATAACCAGCAGAGCTGGAAGGTCTTGCCTGACGGCACCGCAACCCGCATAAGGCCCGCGAAAGGCGAGGAGCCTTTCAACGCGCAGAAATACTTCATGACCAATCCGAGCCTGTCGGGACGTGGGAAATCCCTCAAAGAATCGACGCCGCGCCGGCTCATCCGACGCCAAGACAGGCGCTAAGGGGGCCGGCGGCAAAAAGGCCGCCGCGCAGCTCACGCGCGGCGCTGCTTCCCGCAAGGGGCGCGAAGAGGCGCAGCGGCCTCTCAAGAAAAGTTCTCCCGTCATAGAGGTCGCGCAGGGCCGCCTCGATCACGGGCCGACCGTGGCGGTGATCGACATCGGCTCCAACTCGGTGCGCCTTGTCGTCTATGAAGGGCTGACCCGCAGCCCGACCCCGATCTTCAACGAAAAGGTGCTGGCCGGTCTCGGGCGGCAGGTCAGTTCCACCCGGCTTCTCGCGCCGGACGCCGTTGCCGAGGCGCTGCAGGCGTTGCGGCGATTTCGGACGCTCTGCGACAACCTGCAGGTCGGCCAGGTGTTCGGGATCGCGACAGCCGCCTGCCGTGATGCGCAAAACGGTCCGGGCTTTATCGAGGAAGCTGAACGCATCTGCCGCGTCAAGATTGACGTTCTATCGGGTCGGCGCGAAGCCGAGCTTGCGGCGCTCGGTGTCATGTCGGGCATGTATGAACCGAGCGGCATCGTCGGCGACCTTGGAGGTGGATCACTGGAGTTGATCGATATCCGCGGCTCGAAGATCAAGCGTGGCGTCACGCTGCCGCTTGGCGGCCTGATGCTGAAGGATGCTTCCGGGCAATCGTTGAAGCGCGCTGAGAAGATCGTTCAGTACGAACTGGCGGACGTGTCGTTCAAGGCCGGGAAGGGGCGCAAGTTTTACGCGGTCGGTGGCGCCTGGCGCGCCCTTGCCGGACTGCATATGGCGCAGACCGGCTATCCGCTGCATGTGATGCACGGTTATACCCTGCGCGCGAAAGAGGCGCTGGAGTTCTGCGAACTCGTGCAGCGGGTCGATCCGGAAACCCTGTCGCAGATCGAAGTCGTGTCGGCGGCGCGCCGTCCATTGATGGGCTATGCGGCCATCGTTCTCGGTCAGCTGATCCGCAAGATCAAGCCGAGCAGCGTCGTCATTTCGGCGCTCGGTGTGCGCGAAGGACTGCTCTACACGCTGCTGAATGAACGCGAGCAGCAGAAAGATCCGCTGATCGATGCCGCGCGCAATCTCAACCTGCTGCGCTCGCGCTCGCCGCAGCACGGCGAGGAATTGGTCGCATGGACTGACCAGCTGATGGATTCAACCGGCATCAAGGAGACGGCGGTGGAGCGGCGGCTGCGTCATGCCGCGTGTCTTGTCGCCGATGTCGGCTGGCGGACGCATCCGGATTATCGCGGCGAGCAGTCGCTCAATCTGATCTCGCATGCCGATTTCATCGCACTGGAGCATTCGGGACGAGCGTATCTCGCTCTGTCGGTTTATTTCCGGCATGTCGGCATCACGCATGACGATGAATTGTCGCCGCGGCTGCGTGAGCTCGCATCGACCCGCATCCTCGACCGCGCGCGCGTCCTCGGCGCCGCCATGCGTGTCGCCTATATGGTGTCGGCTTCGATGCCCGGCGTGCTGCCGAAGACGCCGCTCAAGGTGGCGCGCGGCAAGTTGTCCTTGCGTCTGCCGGATCGGTTCGCCGCGCTGAACGGCGAACGCGTGAACAATCGCATGCGGACTTTGTCGCGGCTGATCGGCCGCGAATTTGAGGTCATCACGTAGATAGCCAATCCACCAGATGCAGGCTCGGGCCGGTTGGACCGGCTGAATCTAGGCGAGATTGACGATCCACTGTTCGTAAATGCGGTCGCCGATACGATCGTCGAGTGCCATTCCTTCCTGTTTCCAGGTCGAAGAGAGTGCCGCAGCCCGCGCCTCCGATGGCGTTCGTCCGAACCGCTGCTTGAAAGCACGCGTGAACGATATCGAACCGCGAAAGCCCCAGCGATGGGCGATCTCGCCGATCTGGCGATGCTCCTGTGACAGCAGGTCCGCCAGACACCGCCGCAAACGCTGCTCGCGGATGAAATCGGAAATGCCGCCGACGGGCGCAAACAATCGATAGAGCTGGGCGCGAGACATCCCGACGCCATCGGCGACGAAATCCGGGTCGAGGTTTGTTTGACCGAGGCGCTCCTTGATGAAGTTCTGCACGCGGAGCAGTTCGGCAGGCCGTGCGACATCGGGGATATCGCTCTTTGTCAGCATTGCGCCGTTGAACGTCAAGGCAACGAGTTCGAGGAGCGATCGAACTGCGAAGCGGCCATCGGTAATCGACAATGTCGGCGCAATCGACAGCAGGGTGACGAGATAATTGGCCAGAAGCCTGGCGGGTCCAGTCTGGGGATCGGCACGAATACCTTGCAGAGAATCCGGGTGCGTCAATAAGGGCGCCAGCCGTCGCCGCGGAATAATGACAGCGATCAGATCGAAATCAGTGTTGAAAGTATCCATGGTCTCGGCGAGATCGAACGCGACCAGCCCTTTCATTCTGTCGCCGGATTGCGATTTCACATTCTCCACGTGACCGGAGATGAAAAGCTGGATCATGTAATGATCAATTGAATCCTGGGCGATGCGCGGGCCGTTGCGGCTGAAGTTCTGAGCACCGGCCGTGCAGCGAGACAGCATCACGTCTTCAAGCAGGAAACTCTGCAAGCAGGCGTCGAATATCGTGGATGAGGGACAGGAAGGCAGTCGTGCATCGAGGAAAATACCGATGCTTTCGCGCCAGGCCTCGAACCGGTCATGGTGAGAAAGCTCTTTCGTGCTGAAGAGCGATGACGGCAGCGCCATGCGGTCAAGGTCTTGCCGTGAGGAAATTCTGTCAGGGAGAGGCACGGAATGCACAGGTCCGGTTTGAGAGCCGCCGGGCTCGCGAGGTGAAATGCATGCAGCGAAGTTGCGCGCGCATCGTGGGTAGCTCGTCATCCGCGTGATGGTCAAATCGCGTTTGAGACTTATCGATAGCAATTTGAGACGCAAACGCAGTTTCCGCAAGCTGACTGTTTACAGCCCATATGGCAAATCCGGATGCAAGACGGCGGTCATGTTGCGGCGATCGCCGGACTTTGTTTTGCAAATATTGGTGCAGCGCAAGCGGCGCGCTGAAGGAGGGGGCTTTGAAACAATCGCATGCAGGCAGGTTGCTGATCGGTGCTGTGGGACTAGCCATGCTGTGGACGAGTGACCTCGTCGCTGCAGATCTGCGGAGCGCTCCTGCAAGTTCCTATGTGCATCCTTTCGCAGTGAATTGGACGGGGCTCTATCTGGGCGGTCATCTTGGCTACGGGCAGGGCAAGTCAGGCGTTTCCGATCCGGCAGATCCTGGCTTCAGCGTCGATACAACCGCGAAGGGATTCATCGGCGGCGGTCAGATCGGTTATAATTATCAGGCCGGCTCGGTCGTGTTCGGCATTGAAGCCGATCTCAGTGGCGCCAACGTCGATGGGACGACGGTGCTGCAGGATGCCACAGGCGACATTGTGAGCGGGCAGCCGCGCATACGCTGGACGTCGCTCGTCACCGGCCGTCTCGGTTATGCGTCAGGCAACGCGCTGCTTTATGTCAAAGGTGGCGCAGCGTTCGGCGGGTTCCGCTATACGGCCGCGAATCTGACCGACAACGAGGGGGGCGAAGGGACGTTCACGCGCAACGGCTGGACCGTCGGCGCGGGACTTGAATATGCGCTGTCCGGGGCGTGGTCGATTCGTGGCGAGTACGACTATCAGGATTTCGGCACGCATAATGTCACGCTGACGGACACAGCAGGCGCAACCGAAATCGCCTCGTTCCGTCAGAAGCTTCATCAGGCCAGAATCGGCCTCAACTATCGATTTGGTTATTGATGCGGGGCAGGAAAAGTCTTTCCTGCCATGCTCGCTTCCGTTCTTCGCTGCGCATCGCAAGATTGCGGATGCGCAAAATCGTCGTGATGCAGGCCGTGGCTGCCGATTGTGCGCCGCCACGGCCTGTTGTGAATTTCACGCTCTGTCATCGGCGACGGTATCGGGCATTGAAAGTCCGGCGAAAGGCCATGCGATCGCGCGCGCAAGTTTGCGGCGGCCTGAAGTTGTGTCTGCGGATTTTTTGAAACGCAATTGATGCCGACTTAAACGGATATGTGCTGCCCCATCTGCGTCAGCAGGAACGCCGCTTCTTCCGCTGCTTCTTGCAATGAGGTGTAGCGGCCGGATTTGCCGCCGTGGCCGGCGCCCATATTGATCTTCATCAGCAGGGTGTTGTTGTCGGTCTTGGTGGCGCGCAATTTCGCCGCCCATTTGGCCGGCTCCCAGTAGGTCACGCGCGGATCATTGAGGCCGCCGGTGATGAGCAGCGCCGGATAATCCTGCGCGGTGACATT
>JAEYVN010000097.1 GCA_023431725.1 Pseudomonadota bacterium | reverse complement strand
GTTACATGGACCGCGCCTACGACGATGCGCGCAAGTTTGGTTGGAGCCGCGAACCGATCGTCGAGATGCTGATCCCCTCAACGCTCGACGATACCTTGGCGCCGAAGGGCCAGCATGTTGCGAGCCTGTTCTGCCAGCATGTCGCTCCGGAATTGCCCGACGGCAAATCCTGGGATGATTATCGCGACGAGGTTGCCGACCTGATGATCGCCACCGTCGATCGCTTCGCACCCGGCTTCAAACAGAGCGTTATCGCCCGCAAGGCGCTGACACCGCTCGATCTCGAACGCGATTTCGGCCTGATCGGCGGCGACATCTTTCACGGCGCGATGTCGCTCGACCAGATCTTCTCGGCGCGGCCCATGCTTGGCTATGCGGATTATCGCAGTCCTATTGCGGGGCTATATCTATGCGGTTCGGGTACGCATCCCGGCGGCGGTGTTACCGGCGCTCCGGGGCATAATGCGGCGCAGGTGATTGCGGGCGATTTGAAGCGGCGACGTTAGCCGCTTACCCCGCCCATCTTTCGCTTCGCAGTGACCGTCCGCACCTGTGTGATCTCGTATTCGCTGTTCATCACGTAGGCCTGCCATTGCGGCCTGCGACATGAAAAAGTCCCGCTCCAATGGAGCGGGACCCTCATCCATACGGATGGAAAAGTCTGAGCGCAGCAACCGGCGCGTCAGGCCGCCAGCATCTTCTGGACCTCGTTGACGAGGTCGCGCAGATGCACCGGCTTGGACAGAACCTTGGCGTGCTTGGGCGCCTGGGAATCGGCGTTCAACGCAACGGCCGCAAAGCCTGTGATGAACATGATCTTGATGTCGGGATCGAGCTCGGAGGCGCGCCGCGCCAGCTCGATGCCATCCATTTCCGGCATCACGATATCGGTGAGAAGCAGTTCGAACGGTTCTTCACGCAGCCGCTGATAGGCCGACAAACCGTTGTCATAGGACACAACGTTAAATCCAGCATTTTGCAGGGCCTTCACGAGAAAGCGCCGCATGTCGGTGTCGTCTTCCGCAAGCAGGATTTTCGGCAGATCGCTGTTCATCACTCAACTTGTCTCTTGATCCGCCGGGCGGCCGGTCGGAAGCATTCATTCCATGTCCAGGGCTGAGATTGCAAGACTGTGCCGGCCGCGCTGGCGATTCGGTCGTTCCCCCGCCCCAAGCTCCATTTGCCTTGAGCCGGGTAAATATCGGGTGAAAAGATGATGTGGAACCGGCAAAAGCCGGTCAAAATGCCTTATTCGGACTGGAAAAGGATATCCGGACGCTGGTTCACGCCGTATGTTGATCCGCATCACGACGGATGAAAATTCCTCCTGCATGACTGTTTCCGACGAATTTGACCCTCCCTTCGATGTGATCGAGCCAGAGAACTGGCGGGGACCGGTGGTGTTCAACTCACCGCACAGCGGGTCAATCTATCCGCGCTCGTTCCTGATGACGGCCAGGCTCGACGTCGCGACATTGCGGCGGTCCGAGGATTCCTTCGTCGACGAGTTGATCGCCGGTGTCGTGCCGCGCGGCTATCCAATGATGCGGGCGCATTTTCCGCGTTGCTATGTGGATGTGAACCGCGAACCTTACGAACTCGATCCGCGCATGTTCAACGGACGGCTGCCGTCCTTTGCCAATACCCGTTCGATGCGTGTCGCCGGCGGGCTCGGTACTGTGGCGCGGGTGGTCGGCGATGCCCAGGAAATCTATGACCACCGCATCTCGGTCGACGACGCACTGCGACGGATCGAAAGTCTCTACAAGCCATATCATCGTGCACTCAGGAAACTCGTCACCAAAGTCCAGACCGATTTTGGCGCGGCGCTTTTGATCGATTGCCACTCCATGCCGTCAGCGACCGGTTCACGCGACGAACGCCCTCGCGCCGACGTGGTGATCGGCGATCGTTACGGTACGAGTTGCACGGCTGCGGTGATCGAGACGGCGGAAGTGTTGCTGCGCTCGCTTGGCTACAGCGTCAGCCGCAACAAGCCTTATGCCGGCGGCTTCATCACCGAGCATTACGGTAATCCGTCTGCCGGACTGCACGCACTCCAGATCGAAATCAATCGGGCGCTGTATATGGATGAGCGGCGCTACGAACGGATCGCTTCGTTCCGGCAACTCGCATTGGATGTCGAGATTCTAGCGGACCGGCTGGCCATGCTGCCGCTTGAAGAGTTGCGGCCCTATCGCTCTGCCGCCGAATAATTCCTTAACCCTGACGCATCTCGCAGACCAGTAAGGGCTGGTCGTCACTCGTCACGATGTGCTTCACAAAGAAAAAAGGGCCGCTAGCGAACTAGCGGCCCAAGTCTAGGGAGGAAACGCCCAAGGAGGGCGGCGGGAATGTGCAAGCACATTGCCGCGCTGCAGCAATATTGCAGTGCGTCGCACCAAAAGCAAGTCGAAATGACAGCTTTGCTGACCTAATTGCGGTACAGCGGCCTCTCAGGCCTCGCGCCGCGGATCGCGAGAACGAAAATAAATCAATAATCCCAATAGGATACAGACTGCCTGAAAACCGAATACCGTTCGGTATGCATCCAATGCATACCCGTTATCCACCTGTGGAAAGAGGCCGATGATCAGTCCGGTGATCGTTTGGGTGAGAAAAGCTCCGCCCATTGTGGCCATGTTGAACAATGTGAGGCCGCGGCCAACGAGCTTTGGATCGAACAGCGATTTCCCATGGGCGATGAGTACCGTGAGATAGGCGGTGACGATTCCGAGAGCGGCGAACCAGACGAACAATCCAATCAGCGAAAAAACACCGACGATGGCCGCCAGCGCCATGAGCCCGGCAGTCAGCAGGCTCCCAACGATGACCGGGATCTTGTAACTGTTGAAGAGTTGGTCGCTCAGCCCCCAAAGGAATGACCCGATGACCTGGGCGATCACAGCGACCAGCAGCATGTTGCCGCGGTCGGTCAGGCTGAAGCCGTAGATATGCGTCAGGTAGGGGCCACCCCACAGCCCAACCACGAGGACGAAACTCGAATAGCCGGTGAGTTGCAGCGCAAAGACCGACCAGAACGACGGCGTCCGAATGGCCTCCAGCGTTCCGGCGAGGCTATCCCGCAAGCTTTCCTTCGCTTGCGGCGAAGCGGATTTTTCATCCCGTGAGACAACGACCGCGATCACCACAGCGGCGGCCACCATTGCCGCCGCCACAGCCACGAAGCTTGCACGCCAGCCGATATTGGAAACGAGAAAGGCCAGAGGCGCGGTTGCCAGCAAAGTGCCCAGCGTGCCCAAGCCCATCTGGAAGCCGACCAGCGTCGCAAAGCGTTTGGGCGGGAATTGCCTGGCATAGAGAGCCAACGGCGCCATGAGATAACAGGATGTCCCGAGCCCCATCATGATCCGTGCTGCGATGAGCCAGGCCGGTGAGGGCGCGAATGCGAACATCACTGCGCCAGCGACCGCGATTCCTGCGCAAAACAGCATGCAGCGCCGTGGGCCATAACGATCCAAGGCGATGCCAAGCGGGATCTGCGCCGCAGCAAAGGAAAAAAAGAACGCGCTGGACAGAAAGCCGATCTGCGCTGCCGTCAGGTCGAGCTCGACGGCGAGGTTCGGCGCGATGACGCCGACCGAATTCCGCAGGGTCTGACTGATGCAATAGATTCCGCCCAGGGCACCGACAAGAACGGCCACAGTGCGGATCGGATGTGCGGACAGGCGCGATGGCGCAGCCTCCGTCGTCATGGGTTCCGGCCTCCCAACCTGAAGCAGCTGAACTCGTGACACGACGACATGGCCACGACAAGCAGTTCGATCGGTTGCCGAGCCCGGCAGTCTCAGCTAGGCAAGGATCAACGGGCGGGGCACATGACGGCAATCGATTTCACGGCATTCGTTGAACAACTGGCTACGGCATCCGGCGAAACTATCCTGCCGTTTTTCCGCACCTCTCTTGGTATCGATGACAAAGGCTCCAGTGGCCGCTTCGACCCCGTGACCGCTGCCGACCGCGCGGCCGAGCAAGTGATGCGGGCTCTCATCAAGCGCACCTTTCCCGAGCATGGCATCATCGGCGAGGAATTTGGTGAAGAGCGGTCCGACGCCGAATATGTCTGGGTGCTCGACCCGATCGACGGCACGAAATCCTTCATCTCGGGCATGCCGGTCTGGGGCACGCTGATCGCCCTCACCCGGCTCGGAGAGCCGGTCTTCGGCATGATGCATCAGCCCTTCATGCGCGAGTTGTTTTCCGGTGATGGCGGCGCGGCGCGCTATCGAGGTCCAGGCGGGCGGCGTGATTTGCGCGTACGTGCCTGCAACGCGCTCGAGGATGCGATCCTGTTCACGACAAGCCCGCTCCTGATGAACGAGGCGGACCGGGGTATCTTCAGCGAAGTCGAAAAAACCGTGCGGCTCTCGCGCTATGGCGGCGATTGCTATGCCTATTGCATGCTGGCGGCGGGGCACGTCGACCTCGTCATCGAGACCGAACTGAAGCCTTACGACATCCTGCCGTTGATCCCGATCATCACCGGCGCAGGTGGTGTCGTGACCTCCTGGGATGGCGGCCCGGCTGCCAACGGCGGCCGCGTGATTGCCGCGGGTGACAAGCGCGTACACGAAGCCGCGCTTAAGCGACTGCAACAACGCTGACGCCAGCCCACCTACGTGTAGGCCGGCGTACCGGGAATAAAAGCGTCGAATGCCGCAAGCATCTGGCCGCGGTAGCGATCAGCTTCCATCATCATTTCGTGCCGTGCGCCGGCGATGACCAGATGCGACCCCGCGCGCAATCGGCCACCGAACTCTTCGATCGCCGGTGTCGACACGGTCTCGTCTCGCCCGGCACCTAACATCAGGATCGGCTGACGGATTTTCTTGGTGTAGGTCGCATTCTCGAAATCCCTCATCACCGAGAATGCCGCCGAGGCCCAGGCATTGGTCGGTGACCCCAGGCCGAGATCGGGCTCCGCCTCAAGGATTGCGGCTATCCGCGCGTGACGCACGGGATCGGAGGTCAGCACATTGCCGGCGAAAGGCTGCGAGGCGACAACAGTCGACGATCCGCCCGGCACATAGGACGTGCCCATGCCGAAAGTATTCATCCAACGGACGATCGGGCGGGCGAATGGTGTTGCATTCTGGGGACCGAGATCGATCAGGGGGGCACACAGCATCATGCGGTCGAACCATCGCGTGCCGCGATGTGCCATGCGAATGAGGACGGACGCGCCCATCGAATGGCCGAGCGCATAATAAGGTGGCGGACAATCCGGAAGCACGACTTCGCGCATGAAGGTTTCGAGATCGGCCTCGTAGTCGCGGAAGCTTCTGACATAGCCTTTGCGCCGATCGTTCAGCATGCGCTGTGACAGGCCCTGGCCGCGCCAGTCGAAGGTCGCCACCGCAAAGCCCCGCGCGCGCAGATCGCGCACAATCTCGAAATATTTCTCGATGAACTCCG
>JAEYVN010000057.1 GCA_023431725.1 Pseudomonadota bacterium | reverse complement strand
GGCGCGCCGGATGACAAGACCAAAATCAAGTCGCATCCGCTGCCGGAAGATCTCGCGGCGCGGTTCAAGGGCGAGTAGCGGAGGCCATGGGTTATCGTCATGGCCGGGCTTGTCCCGGCCATCCACGTCTTGGCATTCAGAAAGAAAGGCGTGGATGCCCTGCACAAGGCCGGGCATGACGACAGAGGGCTACTCCCTTGTCGCCGAAATCCTGCGCAGGATCTTCAGGAACAGCGCGCGGTCCTTGGCCCCGACCAGCGCATCGAGATTCTTTTCATGCTGCTGCGCATGCTGTTGCATCGCGCGCATGACCTTTCGCCCCGCGTCGGTCAGTTTCAACTCATAAAGCCGGCGATCGTTGTGGGTCCGCTCGCGACTGACAAGACCGTGCTTCACCAGCTTGTCGAGCACCGGCGTCAAGGTGGACTTGTCGCTGCCGATCGCGCGGCTCAACGCCGTCTGGCTGATGCCCGGATTGCGATCGATCAACACCAGGGTCGCAAAACGCCCCGGGCTGAGTTCGATGCCCTGCGCATGCCGGGCGAAAGACTGAAATGATGCAATTTGCGCCATGCGCAGCTGGAACCCGACCCAGTCATCGAGCACGCCGATGTCAATCGACTCAGCATTCTGCACTGCGGAATCGTGATTCGAACTTTGGTCGGCTTTCCTTAAAGCAGCCGTCTGCCGCGGCGCCATCTTTTAATCCTGCCTTCAAGAGCCAATCGAAAAATTGTTTTATATCCAACTATTCTCCCTTACAATGCGGGCCAACGCGTCTCGTGCCGCAGCTTCGGAAGCTGTATACGAGCGTACACAATAAGCCCCGAAACGTGGGCAATGCAGTCCAGGAGGAATTGCGCATGTCACTTCGCTTTACTCATTTTATGTGTGCGGCCGCCGGCGCGCTGACGCTCGCCGTTTCGCCCGCCATCGCTCAGGACAAGACCTTCGAACTGAAGCTTGCCCACTGGGTGCCGCCGTCACATCCGCTCAACAAGGCGCTGGAAGACTGGGGAAGCTCGGTCGAGAAGGCCTCCGGCGGCACGCTGAAGTTCAAGGTCTATCCGTCGCAGCAACTCGGCAAGGCGTTCGACCATTACGACATGGCGCGCGACGGCATCGCCGACCTGACCTACATCAATCCCGGCTATCAGCCAGGCCGCTTCCCGATCATCGGCGCCGGCGAACTGCCGTTCCTGATCACCAATGCCAAGGGTGGCTCGCAGGCGTTCGACGCCTGGTACCGCAAGTATGCCGCCAAGGAAATGAAGGACGTGAAGTTCTGCCTGGCGTTCTTCCACGATCCCGGCTCCTTCCATTCCAAGACCAAGAAGATCATGGTGCCCGGCGATCTCAAGGGCATGAAGATCCGTCCTGCCCACGCAACGATGGCCACTTTCACCTCGCAGCTCGGCGCATCAAACGTGCAGTCGAGCGCGCCGGAAGTGCGCGACATCATCGAAAAGGGCGTGGCGGAAGCGGTGACGTTCCCCTGGGGTTCGGTGCCGCTGTTCGGCATCGACAAGGTGACCAAGTATCACATCGACGCGCCGCTTTACGCGACCACCTTCGCCTTCGTCTTTAGCCCGATCACCTACAACCAGATGTCGGCTGCCCAGAAAAAGGTGATCGACGAGCACTGCACCAATGAGTGGGCCCTGCGTGTCGCGACCCCATGGGCAGACTATGAGCATGCGGGTATCGCCAAGCTGAAAGCCGATCCCAACCGCGAGGTCTATCCGCTGACGCCGGAACAGCTTGCCGAATGGAAGAAGGCCGCGGAACCGCTGCAGCAAACGTGGGCAGCGAACGTGAAGAAGGCGGGCGGCAGTCCCGACGAGATCATGAAGGAGTTGAAAGACTCCCTCACGAAATTCAACTCTGCCTATTGATCCTTTCGGATTTCGCGGATGAAATGAAAACAACGGCGGGGGATCATCCCCCGCCGTTGCGGCTAGAGGCCCAAGAAAAAAAATTTACGCGCCGTTTATGCCGGCGCCTGGGGAGACACAGTCGTGACGAAGTTCATGGATCGATTCATCGACTCGATCGAATGGATCGCGGCCTTCTTTATCGGTCTTGTGGCATTCGACGTCTTTATCTCGATCATGCTGCGATACTTCTTCGGGTACACGATCCCCGATGCCTATGACTTCGGCCAGTTGCTGCTCGGCATCGTGATCTTCTGGGGTATCGCCGCAACGAGCTATCGCGGCACGCATATCACCGTCGACCTGCTCTGGGCCAATGTCGGTCCGCAATGGCAGCGCATCATCGATATCTTTGCGACGCTGGTCCTGCTGTTCGTCGTGACGGTGCAGACCTACACATTGTTCGACAAGGTCTCGAGTACCTACGACTCCAACCTTGCAACCTTCGACCTGCGGCTGCCGGTCTGGCCATTCTTCGCTATCGCATGGATCGGCGACGTCGCCGCCGTGCTGCTGATTGCCGTGCGCACCTACCGGCTGATCTTCCATCCGGAACTGATGAAGCAACCCGATCTTGTGAAATCGGGCGAGTGAGAAGAACGCCATGAGCACCAATGCTGTCGCCATCATCGGCTTCGTCTCGCTCTTCACACTGATGCTGCTGCGCGTGCCGATCGGCATGGCCATGGGCCTCGTCGGCGTCGCCGGC
>JAEYVN010000056.1 GCA_023431725.1 Pseudomonadota bacterium | reverse complement strand
GGGCCGGAGGAAGAGGGAGACTCGTCGAATTTCATTTCAGATGGTGACCGAACTCATTGCTTGGACAGAGATAAAGATCACCAAACGAGCGGCAATGGGTGCCAAAATGATGCGGCGCGGCCTGTCTTATTGTTATATTCCGCCAAGAAATATCAGGAATATAGTCGATTAAGCTAAACGGGGCTGGCGCCGCTTAACATTCAGGGGTCCCGCATTTCGTCCGCGGCCATCTCACCGGGCAATCAATCGCTCCAGTTTGCGATAAATTGGGACTAGGAGCCGTCCAAGGCTACGGTCTTGGCGATGGCAGCCGCGATAACGATGCGCCAATGCGTCGTCTTCGCATTATTTCATCGCAATTTTTAGTCGCAGGCGTCATCCGGAAGCCGATTGCAAACGCCATAGGGGCTTCCGCGCAATCTGTGCGTCGGCTCGAACTGATCAGGCTCGCGCTGCAATTGTCCGGCCAAACGGTGATCAACGAATGAGTCGTGCTGGCCGAATTGCGCGAAGAGGAAGAGGGCGTCGCCTGGCCGTGGTCGTCCATTGCCGGTGGTGCCGGCCAGCCGCAGGTTCACAGCCCCGGCAGATAAGTCGCAATAGGCGGGAAAATGACAATCAGTGCGATGATCAGAAGCAGGATGATCCAGTATGGCACCGAACCGCGAAAGATCTCCGCGAGTTGCACATTGGCCTCGGGTACCGCCGCCTTCACGGTAAAGACGAGAATGCCGAAGGGCGGCGTCAGGAGGCCGGTTTCGATCGCCAGGATGCCCATGATCGCGAAGGCGATGGGATCGAAGCCAAGCGCCATGGCAATCGGTGCGAAGATCGGAACGGTGAGCAGGATGATCGATATCGAGTCGATCAGGCAGCCAAGCACGAACCAGATTGCCAGCATGACCAGTAGGATGCCGATCGGTCCCAGACCGGTGCCGAGCAGGAATACCTTGGCTGTCTCGGTGAAGCCTGTCATCGACAGCACGCGCGAATAAAGTTGCGCGCAGAACAACAGCAGCAACAGCGGCCCTGACGTGCGGCCGACATTCAGCACCACCTGCCAGGTTTCCCGCCAGGTAATGCCTTTGATCAGCGCCAGAATCAAAGCCCCCACAGCGCCGACGCCAGCCCCCTCCGTCGGCGTGCAGATGCCGAACCAGATCGAACCAAGAACGCCGGCAATCAGGGCCAGAACCAGTGATGTGCTGAAGAGAAGGTCGCCGATCGGTTGCTCATCCGGATCGAGCGGCGCTGTAACGGCCGCTCCGAGTGGCGCCGCCTTCAGCGGACGTTCGTTGGCGCCGCCGACCAGAGATGGATTGAGGATCGCCGCGATCACGACATAGGCACAGAAGCCGAAGGCCAGTAGCAAGCCAGGCAGGACGCCGGCCAGGAACAGCTTGCCGATCGAAAGTTCGGTCAGCACGCCCCAGACAATCATCAGCACTGACGGAGGGATCAGCATGCCAAGGCAAGCACTGCCGGCGATGCAACCCAATGCGAATTGCCGATTGTATCCGTATCGCCGCATCTCCGGATAGGCGATGCGGGAGAATGCGGCCGCGGCCGCAATGCTGACCCCGGTGACGAAGGCGAAGATCGCATTGGCGACGATGGTTGCAACGGCCAGGCGCGCCGGCAGCCAGCGGCTCATCCGGTTCGCCAGCGTATACAGATCAGTCGCCGCCCCACATTTGGCGAGAAAATCGCCCATCAGCATGAACAGCGGGATGACGGCGAAGACGTAATCACGCAACGCCTCATAGGCCGTATTGGCAACGAAGGTTCGCACCACCTCCATGTCGCCCAGCATGAGATAGACGCCAATGGCTGCCGTGACACCGAGTGCGATTGCAATGTGGATGCCAGCGAACACAAGCGCCAACAGCACAACAACGATGAGGATCATTTCGCTGTGGCCGAACATCGTGCCCTCAGTTCAATGTGGAGCAGGAGTGGGCGGCGGAGCGTCTTCCGGCCGCATCATTGCAAAGAAGGCAAGCGCCGCTTGCCCGAGATAGATCGCTACGACCAGCGCGGCACCGGTCATGACGACAAAGCGTGCTGGCCACACTGGAACGCGCAATGCGCCCTCGCCCTCAAACTCATTGCTGACCCAGGAATGCAGGGCCGGTTCGAAACTGCCCCAGACGATCAGGATAAAGAAGGCAGCGCCCAGTACACCTGAAGCAAGATCGGCAAAAGCGTGCCCGCGCCGGCCGAACATGCCGACGATGACATCGGTGCGCAGCATTCCGCCGCTCTGGACGGCGTAAGCTGCGAGCAGGAAGCAGATGATGACGATCGACATCGACACGATTTCCGGCGTGCCCTTCACCGGCGAATTGAAAAGCCCGCGTCCGATCACATCGGCGACGACCAGAAAGCTCAAAAGGAAGATGATCGCGGCGGCGACAGCCAGGAGGCCATGCACAAGACGCACCGTCCACACTTCAAGCATGCCACGCTCCCTTCATGCTGCAAAAGGGAAGCAGGCGGCCACATGAACGCAGCCGCCTGAGATATTGCTACTTCACCACGTAGCGAAGCGGCCATTTATGGCCGGACTTCTCCGCGGCGGAGAGCGTCGCCTCGAGCACTTGCGTCGCCGGCAAGCCTTGCGCATCAAGCTCCTTGGCCTTTTCCTTCGGCCAGGCGGCAAGCGACTTCGCCCAATCGGCCTGCACACCCTCAGGAAGACGGCGAACGTTGGTGCCCTTGGACTTGAGATCGTCAAGCTGCTTGGGGTAGTTGGCTTCGTTCACGGTGCCGGTCAGAGCTTCATATTCCTTGCCGACTTCGACGATGATGTCCTGAACGTCTTTGGGAAGCTTGTCGAAGCGAGCCTTGTTGATGGTCAAGCCGTGCCAGGTGATCGCGCCGAAGCCGATTTCGGTATAGAATTTTCCTACTTCGAACAGTTTGAAATTGACCCAACCCGATGGGAACATGATCCAGCCGTTGTAGACGCCGGTCTGCATCGCTGTATAGGCATCGGGCAGCGACGATTGCACCGGCGTGGCGCCGGCATATTCCAGCCATTTCAGATTAAGGCCGGCGCCCGCGAGCTTCTGCCCCTTGAGATCGGAAACCTTGTTCCATTCAAAGTTCGTGCCGAGATTGTAACCGTTGTCGGCAATGAGAGCGA
>JAEYVN010000513.1 GCA_023431725.1 Pseudomonadota bacterium | reverse complement strand
GGCCCCGACGACATCTATCTGGCCTTGCGCGGCCTTCGCACGCTCAGCGTGCGGCTGGAGCGGCACCAGAAATCAGCGCTCGAGGTCGCGCAATGGTTTGAGCGGCGGCCTGAAGTGCTGCGAGTGTTGCACCCGGCGCTTCCGTCCGATCCAGGGCATGCCATCTGGAAGCGGGATTTCACCGGCTCGTCCGGCCTGTTCAGCATCGTACTCAAGCCGACCAGCGAGCAAGCCGTGCATGCCTTCTGCGATGCGCTCAGCCTGTTCGGGATGGGCTTTTCCTGGGGCGGATACGAAAGTCTGGTGATCCTGTTCGATTGCAAGGATTATCGCACGGCCACGTCGTGGTCGCCGGGCGGCCCGTGCCTGCGCTTCCATGTCGGGCTTGAGGATACCGGCGACCTGATCGCCGATCTGGAGCGCGGCTTTGCCGCGATGAAAAGCTAGCCGACAGCTGCGTCGAACGACCTCACAAATTCCCGAGCGACTTGTAGATCGTCAAGGAAACGCGGTTGCCGCTGCCGAGGTTATAGCCTTTGAACTGCGAGACCTTGGTGTAGCGCAGGCCGATCGCCTCGGCACGCCGCGCAAAGGTGCGATCGAGCGATGACTCGATCACGGCATAACGGCAGCTGTCGCCTTGCAGAAAATCGGCGGCCCCGCCCGCGCTCGTCAACGCCGTATCGGTGCCGACGAGAAAGACGAGGCTTGGTTCGTGATAACCAGCCGCAGCGACCTTGGGATCAGGACATTCTGCCGCGCGAATTGTCTGCGCGATCGCAACACTCGGGAACATCATCGCCAGCGACGGCAGCACGGACCAATAGACAGCGATGGCGAGCAAGACGGACGTCACCGCCGCCCGCAGCATCGAACGCTCCGGACCATCGACGAAATACAGCCACCAGGCGCGGAAGCCGAACACCATGGCGGCACCGAGGAACGGCCACGCCGGCCATCCCAGATTGCCTTCATAGCGCAGCAGCAGGACCAGCGAGCCGACGAAGAAGAACACCGGAATCGCAAACCACCAGAAGGTGCCGTATTCCATCCATTTGTGCCGCGACAGCGCCCGCTCGCCGATCGCCATGGCCAGCAGGATCGCAATCGCCGGATAGAGCGGCAGCACGTAATGCGGCTGCTTGGTGATGATCAGTTCGAACACGATCCAGGCCGGCACCAGCCAGGCCAGCAGGAATTTGATCGGCGCGTCCCATTTCTCGCGCCATGTCCATGACACGGCCATGCCGGCGAGGATCGAGGCCGGCCAGAAGGTGATGAAGAACAACAGAATGAAATAGCCGGGCGGCGCGCCGTGTGAATCCTGACTGCTGACCACTTTGGCGAGCAGGTCGTTGCCGATCGAGTCTGACAGGAAACTGCCGCCGGACCGTCCGACAATGGCGATGAACCATGGCATCACCAGCAGCAGGAGGATCGGAAGGCCGATCATCGGCCGCAGCCTCATCACCCAACCGGCCGAGCGGTCGAGAATGGCCAGCGTGACGATCGGCAAGCCGACAAACAAAAGGATCAAAGGTCCCTTGATCAGCACGCCCGCCGCAAGCGAGACCCAGAAGGTGATCGGCAATCTTAAGCGATCTTGCTCCCATTCCTTCAACGGACTGAGATAAGCGCGCGCGAGAACGCCGATGCACAGCAATGTTGTCAGCAGCAGCATCGCATCGGGCTTGGCCAGGCGCGCTTCGATTCCGAGCAGGATCGACGACGCCATCATCACCGCGGCGAGAATGGCAATGCGGCGGCTGGTGAAGGCCAGCGCGACCCAGAAGGTGGCATTCACGGCTCCGACGGCACCGAACAGCGACGGCACCCGGTAGACATAGATGCGTGTTTGCATATCGCGGCTGCTTAGCGCATCGGCGATCTGCAGCGATGCCGCTTGCAGCCAATAGATGCCGACCGGCTTCTCGTACCGGGCATCGTTCTGGAAGCGGATATCGATGTAGTCGCCGGACGCGACCATCTGCTTGGTGGCCTGCGCAAACCGGGCCTCGTCACGGTCGATCGGCGGGACCTTGGAATAACCGGGCAGGAATGCAATCAGCGCGAAGGCAAGCAGAATCCAGATCGCGCGCCGGTTGTTCTCGGCCGCATAATCCAGAAGCCCCCCAAGTCCCCGCCGCCAGGCTTCGCCCGGTCTATTGCTTGCGAATTCACTCATGCTCAACTGCGCATTCCCCAGTCGCGCGGGACCATAGGGAAAAACCGGGCGTGCGCAAAGAAAAGGCTACTGCAACCGCACCATCACGCTGTCGGCTGTGCCTTTTCCGTCAACAACCGTCAGCCGGACAAAGCCCGGCCCTTCCGGATCGAAGAATATCGTACGGCCGCCCGTAGACCGCTGCTGCGGGACGCCGTTGACTAAGACGGTCATCGGCTCCGCCCCGCCGGAAATCTTCAGCGCGACCGGTTCCGCCTTGCCGCCATTGGAGGTCAATTCGAGCCGGGCGCCATTGGGCGGGAACATGATGCGGACCTGCTCGCCCCTGCGTCCTGTCAGGCCGTCCGGGCTGAAACGTTGCAATGGTAGTGGTAGCTTGCCGTTGTTCGCAAGGATTGTGCCTTTGGGCGCCGGCGGCAGCGATGCGGGCAGATCGCCGAGGCGGGCAAACGCATCGAACAGGATCGGTGCAGCCGCTGTACGGCCGAGAATGCCGGGCACCGGCGCGCCATCCGGCCGGCCGACCCACACGCCAATGGTGCGGCGACCATCGAAGCCGACCGCCCAGGCGTCGCGATAGCCGTAGGACGTGCCGGTCTTGAAGGCGATGCGATTGCGGGCCGCATTCTCCGGTGGCGGCGTGCCGATCAGGACATTGCCGACATACCAGGCTGCGACCGGATCGAGCAGCCGCCGCGGCGGGCGGGCCAACGCAACGTCAGCCTTGCGCTCGACCAGCGCGATAGTCGAGCCCTGCCGCGCGAGGCCGGCATAGAGCATGGTCAGATCGGACAGCGTCACACCGACGCCGCCGAGTCCCATCGCAAGTCCGGGCACCTCGCCCTTCGGGAAGGTCATCTGCCCCCCTGCTTGCGCTAGGCGCGCTGTGAGGCGCGAGGCGCCGACGCGATCGAGCAGGGCCACGGCGGGAACGTTGAGCGACAATTGCAACGCCTTGCGCACCGGCAACGTGCCCTGGAATGTCAGATCGAAGTTCTCCGGCGCATAATTGCCGTAGCGCACCGGCTTGTCGTCGATCAGCGTATCGGGATGAACGACGCCATCCTCGAACGCGAGGCCATAGATGAAAGGCTTTAGCGCCGATCCCGGCGAACGCAGCGCTTGTGTCAGATCGACCTGCCCGGCGCGATGCAGATCGAAATAATCTGCCGATGCGACGCGCGCGAGTATCTCGCCGCTCGCATGATCGACCACAAGGATCGCGAGCGAAACCTCCGGACCGAAGCCCTGCACGCGTTCACGTGCCAGTCCCTCGAGCGCGCGTTGCATGCGCGCATCGATGGTCAGTTCATGCAGCTTGCGTTGCGGCGCCGACACCAGGACCTGGTCAGACGCGTGTGGGGCGAGCGCGGGGAGCGGAATGCGGGAGGTCGGCACCAGATCCTGCTTCGCGTAGACGACTTCGTCGTCCGGTATACCGACACCCTTGGCGACACGATCGAGCACGCGATCGCGCGCACGCTGTGCACGGTCCGGCGAGCGATCGGGCCGTCGCGCTTCCGGCGATTGCGGCAAGGCGACCAGCAACGCCGCTTCCGAGCGCGACAGTCGCTTTGGCTCCTTGCCGAAATAGGCGAGCGAGGCCGAACGGATCCCCTCAAGATTGCCGCCGTATGGTGCAA
>JAEYVN010000490.1 GCA_023431725.1 Pseudomonadota bacterium | reverse complement strand
TTTCGCGGTCGTCGTCGTGTCCGACTGCGTGGACACGATGGACGGTCCCGAGTTGCATGATGCGGCGCTGAAGGTCATCGGCCGCGCCTTCGGGCAGGTGATGACAACCGACGAAGCTCTATCTGCTGTTGGCGTTTCCACAACGCCGATGCAAAAGACTGCCTGACCCTTTTCTTTCAATAACCTTGCCGGGTGAAATGCCATGTCTGATCCGATGCTTCCCAACCAGCGCTCCGATTTTTCGGCGATCGTCGATCGTCCGCCGCTGAAGCTGCCCGGCGGCGCCCGTATCGTCATCTGGACGATCGTCAATTTCGAGGTGTGGGACATCAGCCGCCCGATGGCGCGTCAGGTCCTGTCCGCACCGACCGGCCAGGCGCTGATGCCGGACGTCCCGAACTGGAGCTGGCACGAATACGGCATGCGCGTCGGCGCCTGGCGCTTCTTCGATCTCTACAAGCGCCACAACCTCCGCCCCACCCTCTCGATCAACGCCCGCGTCTGCGAGGATTATCCGCGCGTCGCCCAGGAGGCCAAGGATCTCGGCTGGGAATTCATGGGCCATGCCTATGAGCAGGGTCCGATCCATAAGGTCGAAGATCAGCGCGGCATGATCTTCAAGTCGATGGACGTCATAGAGAAGTTCACCGGTACGCGCCCGGTCGGCTGGCTTGGACCAGGCCTGACGCAGACGCTGGATACGCCGGACCTGCTCGCCGAAGCGGGCGTGAAATACATCGGCGACTGGATCTATGACGACGAACCGACGGTCATCCGCACCAAGAAAGGCCCGCTGGTCACGCTGCCTTACACGGCCGAGCTGAACGACATCCCGATGATGATCATCCAGCATCACGAGAGCGATCATCTCTACAAGCGCTTCGTCGAAAGCTTCGACCGTCTCTATGAAGAGAGCGCCGATCGCGCCAAGTTCGTGTCGATCGCGATCCATCCCTATATCAGCGGCCAGCCGTTCCGCATCAAGGCGCTGGAAGCGATCTACGACTATGTCGCCAAGTTCGACGGCGTTCTGCACTGGAACGGCGCGCAGATCCTCGACTGGTACGCCAAGACAGCCAACGTGAAGTTCGGAGCTGCGGAATAAATATGACGCAACGCGTGCTTCCAGCTGTCGATGAAACCACCGTCCCGGTGCTCGGCGGCGGTGTGTTTCCCGTCCGCCGCATCTATTGCGTCGGACGAAACTATGTCGATCATATCCGTGAGATGAAAGAAGCCGACGAGCGCGACCCGCCGTTCTTCTTCCAGAAGCCCCGCGACTCGATCGTTCAGGATGGCGACACCGTCCCCTATCCGCCGCTGACATCGGACTTTCAGTTCGAGGGCGAACTCGTCATCGCCATCGGCAAGCCCGGCCGGGATATCAGCGTGGACACTGCGCTTGACCATGTCTTCGGCTACGCCGCGGGCATCGATCTGACCCGGCGCGACCGGCAGCGTGACGCACGCGACATGCGGCTGCCCTGGGAGGTCGGCAAGAGCTTCGATGCATCCGCTCCTTGCGGCATCATCACGCCGGTGGCGAATGATGGCCATCGCACGACGGGACTACTCACTCTGTCCGTCAATGGCGCAGAGCGCCAGCGCGGCATGCTGGAGCAGATGATCTGGAACGTACCGGAAATCATCGCCCAGCTGTCGCGTCAGGTCACGCTGGGCATTGGCGATCTGATCTTCACCGGCACACCCGCCGGTGTCGGCGCCGTTGTTCCCGGCGACGAGATCGTGGTTACAATCGAAGGCCTCAAGCCGCTCACGATCACAATCGCGGCGCCGGAGAACTGATATCATGTTGCCGAACGAACGTCTTTCCTACTCTGCCATCAGCCAGCGTCCGCAGTTGAAGCTGCCGAATGGCGCGCGCATGGCCGTGTGGGTGATCGTCAATGTCGAGGAATGGGACGCAAAGCAGACGATGCCGCGCACGGTGCTGACGCCACCGGCCGGCGGTTCGCCGACGCCCGACATTCCGAACTGGTGTTGGCACGAATACGGCAACCGCGTCGGCTTCTGGCGCATCCTGAAAGTCTTCGACGACTACAAGCTGCCCGCCGCACTGGCCATCAACGGCAGCGCCATCGAGGCCTATCCGGCGATTGTCGATGCAGCCCTCGAGCGCAATTGGGAATTCATGGGGCATGGCTTCACCCAGCGCAACATGCAGAAGGTCGAGAACGAGCGCGAAGACATCAAGAAGACCAATGCGGCGATCGCCAAGGCGAGCGGCAAGCCGCCGCGCGGCTGGCTCGGGCCAGGCCTGACCGAGACCTGGGAAACGCCGGACATCCTGAAAGAGGAAGGCTACGATTATGTCGCCGACTGGGTGCTCGACGATCAGCCGGTCTGGCTGAAAACCCGCACCACGCCGATCGTCAACATTCCCTACACGCAGGAATGCAACGACGTCGCGATGATGCTGATCCAGCATCACAAGGCGTCGGAATATTACGAGCGCGCCATCGATCAGTTCGAGCAGATCTATGAGGACGCCGAGGATTCGGCGCGCGTCATGGCGATCGTGCTGCATCCCTACATCATGGGCGCGCCGCACCGCCTGAAGTACTTCCGCAAGATCTTCGAAAAGATCCGGTCGAAGCCGGACGTGGCCTTCATGACCGGCAGCGAGATCTACGACTGGTTTATTGCTAACGGCCCGAAGGCGCCCTGAAAGACGACCAGAGGATGAACACCTTTCAGATCCTCAATGGATTGACCTTTGCCGCGTTGCTGTTCGTGGTGGCGAGCGGATTCACGCTGATCTTCGGCCTGCTCCGCATCGTCAATCTCGCCCACGGCGCGATGTACCTGATCGGCGGCTATATCGGTTACACCGTCGGCGTCCAGACCGGCAGCTTCCTGCTTGCCGGCGTCTGCGCGATGGCGGGTGTCGCCTTGATCGGCTTCATCCTCGATCAGGGCCTGCTTCGCTTCGTGCGCGGCAACGAATTGCGGCAGGTGCTGCTGACACTCGGCTTTGCCTTCGTGCTCAACGACATGGCGCTGGTGATCTGGGGTGGCGACAGCTTCACCGTGCAGATCCCCGAAGCGTTGCGCGGCGCCGTCAACGTGTTCGGCATCTTCTACCCGAAATATCGGCTGTTCGTGCTGGGCATCGGCATCCTGCTCTTTGTCCTGCTGTGGCTGCTGCTGCAGAAGACCCGCCTCGGCGCACTGATCCGGGCCGGTGTCGATGACGCGGAAATGGTGGAAGCGTCCGGCGTCAATATCCGCCTCGTCTTCCTCATCACCTTCCTGCTCGGTTCGGCACTGGCCGGGCTTGGCGGGTTGATGGGCGGCGCATTCCTGTCTCTCTATCCCTCGGCGGATGCTGAAATCCTCGTCTTCAGCCTCGCGATCGTCATCATCGGTGGACGCGGCAGCCTGCTCGGTGTCGCCGTCGGCAGTCTGCTGGTCGGCCTCCTCAATACGTTCGGGCAGGTGATGTTCCCCGAACTCGCTTACTTCGTGATATTCGGACCGATGGCCGTCCTGCTGGCCTTCCGTCCCCTCGGCCTGTTCGGGAAAGCGACATGACACAAACAACCCGGACACTGACGATCGGACTCGTCACCGTCATCGTTGCGGCGCTGCTGCCGTTCGGCCTGTCCAACTACCAGGTCGGACTCGCCACCGAAGTGCTGATCTTCGGCATCCTGGCGATGTCGATCGATATCCTCGCCGGTTTCGCTGGGCGGACATCGCTCGGTCACGGCGCAATCTTCGGCGTCTCGACCTATGTGGTGGTCTATATGGTATCGGAAGGCGTCTCGCCGGTTCTGGCGCTCGGTCTCGGCATTCTCGCGGCAACCATCGTCGCTGCGATTTTCGCCCTGCTCGCGGTGCGCACATCCGGCGTGTATTTCCTGCTGCTGACACTGGCGCTCGGCATGATTGTCTGGGGCATCTGCTTGCGCTGGACCCAGGTGACCGGCGGCGAGAATGGTCTGCGTGGCGATATCCGCCCGCAATTCCTCTACGATCATCGCTCGTTCTACTGGGCCGTGCTCGCAGCAACCGCGGTGCTCGCGTTCGGCATCTGGCGCTTCGTGCGCTCGCCATTCGGCCTGACCTTGCGCGGTATCCGCGACAGTGAAAGTCGCATGCGCAGCCTTGGCTACAATGTGCCGTTGCACCTGTTCATCGGCTTCACGGTGTCCGGCTTCTTTGCCGGCGTCGCTGGCGGCATCTACGCCTTCTTCAACAATTTCGTCAGCCCGTCGACGGTCGCTCTCACGCAATCGGTTGAAGGCCTGCTGATGACGATTGTCGGCGGTGTCGGCACGCTGTTCGGCTCCTTTGTCGGGGCCGCCGCCATCATCACACTGGAGAACATCGTCTCCTCGGAAACCGAGCGCTGGCAGACGGTGCTCGGCGTCACCTTCATCCTGATCATGATCCTCGCACCGGAGGGAATCGTCGGGAAAGCGCGCATTCTGCTCGGACGCGTACGAGGTTCTCAAGATTCTGCAAAATCCTAAGCCCTCATTGAAAAGGATATCGCTATGGATAGGCGTCATTTTCTGAAAACGACCGGCTGCTTCGCACTCGCCTCGGCGGGCGTCGGCGTCGGACCATGGAACCAGGCGCTGGCGCAGGAAGGACCGATCAAGATCGGCCTGCTCGCGCCGCTCACCGGCGTTGTTGCGTCCGGTGGCCGCGAAATGGTGGAAGGCACGCAATTCTTCTTCGAATCGATCGGCAATCAGGTTGCCGGCCGCAAGATCGAATTGATCGTCGAAGACGATGCCTCGAACCCGGATACGGCTCTGCAGAAGGCCCGCCGCCTCGTCGAACAGAACAACGTTCACTGGCTGATCGGCAACCTGCTCGCCAACACCGGACTTGCCGTCGCTAACTACGTCAAGGGCACCGGCACCCCCTATTTCATTCCGATCATCGCAGCCGACGA
>JAEYVN010000352.1 GCA_023431725.1 Pseudomonadota bacterium | reverse complement strand
GTCGCAAACGAATTCAAGGCCAACGCGCCGTCGCATGCCTACGGCCTCGACGCGATCCCGGCCGATGGCATGATCCTCGATGTCGGTCCGTTGTCGATCGATCGCGTGAATGCTGCCATCAGCGACGCATCGACCCTGCTCTGGAACGGCCCGCTCGGCGCCTTCGAGCTGACGCCCTTCGACCGGGGCACGGTTGCGGCAGCGCGTCACGCCGCGGAACGGACCAAGGCCGGAAATCTTGTGTCGATTGCAGGCGGTGGCGACACCGTTGCCGCGCTGAACCATGCCGGTGTCGCGCAGGACTTCACCTACATTTCAACGGCTGGCGGCGCTTTCCTGGAATTTCTTGAGGGTAAAGTGCTGCCGGGCGTGGAAGTCTTAAGGGCAAAGTGATCGCCCTCTTCACGCCATGGCCGCAGCCGATATAAACGCCCTCAACAAGCCGGTTTCCCGGCATGCCTTTCGACGGAGTACCCGATGAACCTCGCAGACCTCAACAAGATCGCAGTCGCCATGGTTGCCCCGGGCAAGGGCATTCTCGCCGCCGATGAATCGACCGGCACCATCAAGAAGCGCTTCGACGCCATCGGTACGGAAAATACCGAGGACAATCGCCGCGATTACCGCGAGCTGATGTTCCGCACCACCGAAGCGATGTCGAAGCACATCTCCGGCGTCATCCTTTACGACGAGACCATCTGGCAGAAGGCCAAGGACGGCACGCCGCTGGTCGAACTCATCAAGAAGGCCGGCTCCATTCCGGGCATCAAGGTCGACGAAGGCACCAAGCCGCTGCCGCAATGCCCGGGTGAATTGATTACCGTCGGTCTCGACCGGCTCGCCGACCGCCTGCCGAAATATTACGAGCAGGGTGCACGCTTCGCGAAATGGCGCGCGGTCATCGACATTGCCGACGGCATTCCGAGCCACACCGCGATCATGACCAACGCGCATGCGCTGGCCCGCTATGCCGCGCTCTGCCAGCAGGCCCAGATCGTGCCGATCGTCGAGCCGGAAGTGCTGATGGACGGCGCCCACGACATCGACCGCTGCTACGAGGTCACCCAATGGGTGCTCAAGGAGACCTTCCAGCAGCTCTATTTCCAGCGCGTCGAGCTGGAAGGCATCGTGCTGAAGCCGAACATGGCCGTTCCGGGCAAGAAAAGCGCGAAGAAGGCCAGCGTGGAAGAAGTCGCCGAGAAGACCGTGCGCATGCTGAAGGATTGCGTGCCGGGCGCGGTGCCGGGCATCGCCTTCCTGTCGGGCGGCCAGTCGGACGAGGAAGCCACCGCCCATCTCGACGCCATGAACAAGATCGGCAACCTGCCCTGGAAGCTGACCTTCTCCTATGGCCGCGCCCTGCAGGCTGCCCCGCAGAAGGCCTGGAGCGGCAAGTCGGAGAATGTTGCCGCCGCACAGCGCGCATTCACCCACCGCGCGATGATGAATGGCCTCGCCTCGCTCGGCGAATGGAAGCAGGACCTGGAGAAAAAGGCGGCGTAACTTTCCTTCTCCCCGTAAAACGGGGAGAAGGTGCCGAGGGCCGTGAGGCCCGAGGCGGATGAGGGGCCTATAAAGGCAGCCCCTCACCCGGCTCGGCATTCGCCTCGCCACCCTCTCCCCGTAAACGGGGAGAGGGAAAAGAGAAGACTGCCGCCTTTCTGCCGGAATGGCATCGCATCGGCATAGAATGGTACCTCGGCAACCAGAACCTCAACGTCCGCAGCCGCGTCTCTATCTCGTGACGCCGGTTGCGGCCGATATCGCGCAACTGAAACTCGATCTGCTCGCCGCGCTCGACAGCGCGGACATTGCGGCTGTGCTGTTGCGCCTGCCGGACGAAGACGATCGTTCGCTGATCAACCGCGTGAAAGCGCTGGCGCCGACCGTGCAGCGGGCCGAGGCGGCGCTCATTCTCGATGGGCATCCCGCTATCGTCGCACGTGGCGGCGCCGACGGCGCGCATCTGCGCAGCATCACCGAATTCGAGGAAGTGGTGGACGCTCTGCAGCCCGACCGCATTGCCGGTGCGGGGGGCCTCGGCACCCGTCACGATGCCATGATCGCGGCCGAACGCGGTGCCGATTACGTGATGTTCGGCGAGCCCGATGGCACCGGCGAGCGGCCGGCCCTGCCGGCGGTTGCCGAACGCGTGTCCTGGTGGGCGGACGTCTTCGAAGCGCCGTGCGTCGCCTATGCCGGCGCACTCGACGAGATCGCCGCCTTGTCCGAAGCCGGCGCCGACTTCGTCGCGCTCGGCGACTTCGTGTTTGCCGACCCACGCGGCGTTGCAGCGGCCGTGACCGATGCAGCCAGCCGTCTGAAGGCGCGCGAGGTGGCGACATGACCACCGCCCGGCGCTTTCGGCTTGCTGCCGCGCTGCTGCTCGCATCGGGTTTCGTGGCCGAGGCCGCGCCGAAAAAATCGCCGGCGCCTGCGCCGGCGCAGCAGGCCAAGCCGCCTGCGGTCGATCCCGATGCCGATCTCGCCTTCGGCGCCTTCCAGCGCGGCCGCTATCTGACAGCCTTTGCCGAAGCCACCAAGCGGGTCGAGGCCAACGCCGACCCAAAGGCCATGACATTGCTCGGCGTCCTTTATTCCGGCGGGCTCGGCATCCGCCAGGACGATGCCAAGGCGGTCGAATGGTACAAGCTCGCCGCCGATCGCGGCGACCGCGAAGCCATGCTGTCGCTGGCGATGATGAAGCTGGCCGGACGCGGAGGCCCACGGGACCGCGACGGCGCCGCCAAGCTGTTTGCCAGCGCCGCCAAGCTCGGCCAGCCGGCCGCAGCCTATAATCTCGGCCTGCTCTATCTGGAGGGCATGCAATTCCCACGGGATGAGGCCCGCGCCGCCGAGTTGCTCCGCGTCGCCGCCGATGCCGGCAATCGCGAAGCGCAATACGCGCTCGCAGCCATGTACAAGGAAGGACGCGGCGTCGCCAAGGACGAGAAGGAGGCGACCCGCCTCCTCGGCGCGGCCGCTCTGGCCGATCACCTGGATGCGCAGGTGGAATATGCCATCGCGCTCTACAACGGCACCGGCGTCGCCAAGGACGAGGCCGCCGCGGTGCAATTGCTGCGCAAGGCCGCGCTTCGCGGCGCTCCCATTGCCCAGAACCGGCTGGCCCGCATCTATGCCAGCGGCCGCGGCCTGCCGGCCAACCCGCAGGAAGCGGTCAAGTGGCATATCGTCTCCAAGGCGGCGGGCGCCAGCGACCCCTGGCTGGACGAATACGTCACCAAACAGACGCCGGAAGTCCGGGCGGCGGCAGAAAAAGCAGCCCAGCCGTGGTTGTTCATTATCGCCAATTCCCGCACTTGACGGCGGCGGAGCCGCCGGGGCACACCAGCCTCCGAAACACGTCCCTTGAAAAACCCTGGAACGCCTTATGGCCAAGATCAATGGCAACGAAATTCGTCCCGGATACGTGATCGAGTATCAGGACACGCTCTGGATCTCGGTGAAGACCATGGCGGTGAAGCCCGGCAAGGGCCCGGCCTATAACCAGGTCGAACTGAAGAACCTGATCGACGGCCGCAAGCTCAACAACCGCTTCGGGTCGGACGAAAAGGTCGAGCGGGCCCGCCTTGAGCAGAAGGACTTCCAGTTCCTGTACAAACAGGACGACAGCCTCGTGTTCATGGACACCGATTCCTACGAGCAGATCGAACTGCCGCAAGAATTCGTCGGCGAGCGCGCCGCCTTCCTGCAGGACGGCATGACCGTGACGCTGGAAATGCACGAAGAGCGCCCGATCGGCATCAAGCTGCCCGACTATGTGACGCTGGAAATCGTCGAAGCCGATCCGGTCGTGAAGGGCCAGACGGCATCCTCGTCCTACAAGCCGGCCAAGCTGGAAAACGGCCTGCGCGTCATGGTGCCGCCGTTCATCACGAGCGGCGAGAAAATCGTCGTCGATACCAACGAAGTGACCTACGTCCGCCGCGCGGAATAGTTGTCCCTTCACCTCCCCCTGGAGGGGGAGATCGACCATTCGTCGCCGAGCCGATGAATGGTCGGGAGGGGGTGATCACCCCACCCGGGCTCGCTTCACTCGCCGACCCTCGCCCTCCAGGGGAGGGTAAAGAGAACAGTCATGCTCCATTCCGCGCTCCTGAACGTGATGATGAAAGCCGCACGCAAGGCTGCGCGTGGGCTCATTCGCGATTTCGGCGAGGTCGAAAAGCTGCAGGTCTCGCTCAAGGGACCGGCCAATTTCGTGACCGCCGCCGACCGCAAGGCCGAGCAGGTACTGCGCGAAGAATTGATGACCGCCCGGCCCGGCTATTCGTTCGTCGGCGAGGAAGGCGGCCGGATCGATGGGCCGGACAAGACCCATACCTGGTACGTCGACCCGCTCGACGGCACCACCAACTTCCTGCACGGCATTCCGCAATTCGCCATCTCGATCGGTCTTGAGCGGGAAGGCACGATGATCGCCGGCCTCGTCTACAATCCGGTCACCGACGAGATGTTCATCGGCGAAAAGGGCAAAGGCGCCTTCGTCAACGACCAGCGCATCCGCGTCGCCGGACGCCGCTCCCTGGAAGACGCCGTCGTCGCCTGCGGATTGCCGCACCGCGGACGCGGCGGGCTTGCTGAATTCCGGACCGAGTTTGCCGCCGTACAGCAGCACGTCGCCGGCTTGCGCCGGTTCGGCGCCGCATCACTCGACCTGGCCTATGTCGCGGCCGGACGTTTCGACCTCTACTGGGAGCGCAATCTGAAATCCTGGGATATGGCCGCCGGTATCCTTCTGGTGCGCGAGGCGGGCGGCTATGTCAGCGATTGCCACGGCAATGACGCCATGCTGACACAGGGCAGCATCGTTGCGGGCAACGAAACACTGCAGAAAGACCTGCTGAAGATCCTGAAGAATGCCGGCGCGGCCGGGTGAGACGCCGCCGCATTCTCGCTGTCTTCGCGGAACTCTAGAGCCGTAACAGCCGTTTCGTGCGGCCGGCCACATCGCCAGCGCAAATCCTGCTCGCTCAAAAGTCAGGCAGCATCTTCGATGTGTTTCCAACAGGCTCGGGAACCTCTCGGGTTCTATTTCGCCGTGCCTGTGCCATATTGATGTTACGCTTTGTCATTGAAAGGCTGGCCTTCAGACAATGGCTCGGAAGAAATACGACCCTCACAAGCTGTCCTCGCCGCGCATCTTCCTCGTGCGGATGCTGGTGTTCCTCGTACTGGGCGGCCTGATCGGCCTCATCCTGCACCGGCAGATCATCGAAGCCTTCATGTCCAATCCGGGCCTGAACGGCCTGATCTTCGGCGTGCTGGTGATCGGTATCCTGCTCGCCTTCCGGCAGGTGATCCGGCTGTTCCCCGAGGTGGCCTGGGTCAACAATTTCCGTCTCGCCGATCCCGGCATTGCCGTCGATCGTCCGCCGGTGCTGCTGGCGCCGATGGCCGCCATCCTTGGTGACCGGCTCGGCCGCATGGCGATCTCGACGCCGATGATGCGCGGCCTTCTTGATTCGATCGCCACCCGCCTCGACGAGGCGCGCGATCTGTCGCGCTACATGACCGGCCTGCTGATTTTCCTCGGCCTGCTCGGCACCTTCTGGGGCCTGATCGAGACCGTGGGGTCGGTCGGCAAGGTGGTGGAGACGCTGAAACCGGGCGGCGACGCCGGCTCGGTGTTCGAAACCTTGCGTGAGGGCCTCGCCGCACCGCTCGGCGGCATGGGCATCGCTTTCTCCTCCTCGCTGTTCGGTCTGGCCGGCTCGCTGGTCCTCGGATTTCTCGATCTGCAGATGAGTCAGGCGCAGAACCGCTTCTACACGGATCTGGAAGACTGGCTCTCGACCACCGTCAACGACATCAGCAGCGATCCCGTCTCCGTCACCTCATCGGCACCACTCTCCAACGATATGCGGGTCGCGATCGAAAGGCTGCGCGAGACCGTGGCCGAAACCGGCGGCAGCAAGGCGGCGACGGCCGCCATGGCCAATCTCGCCGAGGCGATCCAGGGCCTCGTGCATCACATGCGCACCGAGCAGCAGATGATTCGCGACTGGGCCGATTCACAGGCCGAGCAGAACCAGGAAATCCGCAAGGTGCTGGAAGTCCTGGTGCGAGAGAAAACCTGACCGCTCATGGCACTTGCGCGCAATCGTCGTGAACGCAGCATCGATTACTGGCCCGGCTTCGTCGATGCGTTGTCGACGCTGCTGCTCGGGATCATCTTCCTGCTGTCGATCTTCTCGATCGTGCAGTTCTACCTGTCGCAGGAAATCAGTGGCAAGGACACGGCACTGCAGCGCCTGAATGCACAGATTGCCCAGCTCACCGACCTGCTGTCGCTGGAAAAAACCAGCCGCACGAATCTCGAGGAATTGCTGGCCAGTGTGCGTTCCAATCTCGGTGCCGTGGAAGCCGAGCGCGACCGGCTGCGGGGTCTCGCCGAAGGCGCAGGCAATGCCTCGGCTGCGCAGGGCCGCGCCAACGAACTTGCCGTGCAACTCGATCTCGAAAAGCAGAGCGTGGCACGAGCGCTGGCGCAGGTCGAATTGCTGAATCAGCAGATTGCGGCCTTGCGCCGCCAGCTCGGTGCGCTCGAGGCAGCCCTCGAAGTCTCGGAGAAGCGCGACCGCGAGTCGCAGACCCGCATTGCCGAACTCGGCAATCGTCTCAACGTAGCGCTGGCGCAACGCGTGCAGGAACTGCAGCGCTATCGCTCGGACTTTTTCGGCCGGCTCAGGCAGATCCTGGGCGACCGTCCGGACATCCGCATCGTCGGCGACCGCTTCGTCTTCCAGTCCGAAGTGTTCTTCGATCCCGGTCAGGCCGAATTGAAGCCGGAGGGCCGCGTCGAAGTCGACAAGATCGTCAATGCGCTGCTCGAACTGGAGAAGCAGATCCCGCGTGACATCCCCTGGGTCATGCGTGTCGACGGCCACACCGACATCCGGCCGATCGCCAATGCGCAATTCCCGTCGAACTGGGAATTGTCGGCGGCCCGCGCCATCGCCGTCGTGCAATACATGATCGCGCGCGGCGTCTCGCCGCAACGCCTCGTCGCCGCCGGCTTCGGTGAATTTCAGCCGCTCGACGCTGAGAAGACCGACGAGGCGTTTCGCCGCAATCGCAGAATCGAGCTGAAACTGACCGAACGGTAAGCTAGGCTTTCCTGCCAGTCTTGGGGGCATGAAACGATGGCACAGACAGCGGTCAAGCTGCGGCCCTATCGCAATGACGAACAGGACGCAGCCTTCGCGTTATGGCAACGCGCGTGGCAGCTGGCCTATCCGCAAATCGATTTCGCCAAGCGCGTCGACTGGTTTCGCGAGCACTGGAGCAATCTGCTGCTCGATTGCAAAGTCATCGTCGCAGAATATTCGGACGACGATCAGCGCCTCGCCGGCTTCGTCGTTGTATCGCCGCGCACCGGCTATCTCGATCAGATCGTGGTCGCACCGGAAGCGCAGCGCCTCGGCGTCGGCAAGGCGTTGATCGGTGCCGCCAAGCAGATCGGAAGCGCGGGGCTTTATCTGCACGTCAACAAGGACAACACGCGCGCACTCGCCTTCTATCAAACCAGCGGCTTCACCATTGCCGGCGAGGACGTCAACCGCAGGTCCGGTGCGCCGGTCTACATGATGACCTGGCGACCGGCATCTGCATAAGTCCCGGCAATCATCGATTTCGTCAGGCCGGGACGCCCATAGTTCCAATGGAACTTTTGCGGGCGATGGTCGTTAAGTCAGCATCCCGCAACAATCAAACGAAGACCGATGCATGTTCTTATTCGTAAGCTGCAAGCACTCCATTCTTTGTCAGAAGAAGAACAGACAGCCATTCTCGCTGCCATCAGCACCACGCGCGTGATCGAGCGCGGGCAAGATATCGCGGCTGACGGCAGCATGCCTTCACACTCGACGGTCATTTTGTCCGGCGTCGCCTGCCGTTACAAAATGCTGAAGGGCGGCCGCCGGCAAATACTGGTGTTCCAGTTTCCCGGCGATGTATCCGACCTCTACAGCTATGTGCTGAAGAAGCTCGATCACGGCATCGGCGCCGTCACGCGCTGCGAGGTTGCGCATATCCCGCATCCGTCGATCCGCAAATTGTGCGAGACGTATCCCAACCTCGCCTACACGCTGTGGCGCGACTCGCTGGTCGATACCGCAATCCTCAACATGAACATCGTCAATGCCGGCCGCCGTTCGGCGCGCGAACGCATCGCGCATCTGATCTGCGAGCAATACATCCGCATGAAGGCTGTCGGCCTTGCCGAAGCCGGCAAGCCGGTGAAATTCCACATCACCCAGAGCGATATCGCCGATGCGACCGGGCTTTCGCTCGTGCATGTGAACAAGACCTTGCAGGCGCTGAAGGCACAGAACCTGATCGGCCGCGATCCGTTGATGATAGAGATCCTCGACTGGGAGGGCCTCAAGACCATGGCCGGATTCGATCCGGCGTATCTGCACTTCAAGAATGGCGAAGAACTCGCGTCCGTATGACGCGATCAGGCGCCGCTGAACTGCAGCTTCGCCAGCCGCGCATAAAGTCCGCCGGACGACGCAAGCTGCTCGTGCGTGCCCTGTTCGACGATCCGGCCGTGCTCCAGCACGATGATGCGATCGCAGGACAAGACGGTTGCGAGACGATGCGCGATCACCAGCGTCGTGCGGCCGGCCATCGAATGTTCGAGCGCGGCCTGCACCAGCGTCTCGCTTTCCGCATCCAGCGCCGACGTGGCTTCGTCCAGCAGCAGCAACGGCGCATCGCGCAGGATCGCGCGCGCGATCGCGATGCGCTGCCGCTGACCGCCCGACAATGTGATGCCGCGCTCGCCGATCATGGTGGCAAAGCCCTGCGGCAAGCGGCCAATGAATTCGGTCGCCGCCGCCATGTCCGCAGCACGTTCGATCTGCGCATCCGTCGCATCGGGCTTGCCGAAGGCGATATTGTCGCGGATCGATGCGGCAAAGATCGCCGCCTCCTGCGGCACCAGCGCGATATGCCGGCGCAAGTCGAGCGGATCGGTCTCGGCGATCGTCACGCCATCGAATGTCACGCGGCCCGCTTCCGGATCGTAGAAGCGCAGGATCAGGTTGAAGACCGTGCTCTTGCCGGAGCCGGACGGCCCGACGATCGCGACCTTCTCGCCCGGACTGACGCGGAACGAAACACCCTCCAGCGCCGACGTCTCCGGCCGCGTCGGGTAATGGAAGCGGACATTGTCGAACGCGATCTCGCCGCGCGCGGGCGTTGGCAATGCGACCGGATGCGCCGGCGCTTTCACCTCTGGCTTGAATGCGAGAATTTCGAACAATCGCTCGGCGGCACCTGACGCCTGCTGCACCTCGCCCCACACCTGGCTGAGTTCGCCCAAAGCCCCAGCCGCGAACACCGCATAGAGCACGAACTGGCTGAGCCGGCCCG
>JAEYVN010000028.1 GCA_023431725.1 Pseudomonadota bacterium | reverse complement strand
CTGAGAATGTCTTGCGGCAGGTTCACGATGTCAGCAACAAGACCGCCACCGGACGTGCCGATATTGCCGATGCCGAGCGAGTCGATGATGCAGGACAGAGCCTGCGTGGTATGCGGAAGACCAGCCGTATCGCCTACGGTATGCAGCACGGAGCTGGCTTCGTTGACAACGGCGCCGCCGAGATTGCCGGCAGGCTCGGTGACCTTGTCGAGACAGGCATCGACGGTCCTGCCAAGATCGCCGACGCCGAGACCAGGTGCGAGCGCATCAAGATTGCCGGAGCAAACCCTGGCCACGAGGCTTGTTACAGGAGCCAGCAATTCCCCATCACTTCCGCCGAGATCCGGAATAATGTCGCCCAGGATAGGCAGCGATGACAAACCGGGAATGACATCGATTCCAGTGTCGGTGCCGCTGCTGGCGTCTCCGTTGTTGCCTGACGGATCGCTCGATGAAGCGGATGTCTCGCACGTGCTGCAGCTCGCTTCGCTGTCATGAACGTCAGTGGCAGACGGGTCAGCGCTCGCCGATGTCACGCGCTGATGCCCAGAATTGTTCATGTCGGGATCGGATATGACCGCTTGCGATCCAGCCATGTTTTCTTCCGCGGTTGGTGTGTAATAGCCACTCATTGCAGCCTCCTGGTTGGTCTGTTGCAGAGTCCAACCGCGGTGCCTCAGTGAGGTTCTTATTTTTCAAAGTCTCGTTGGAGCCCCGATGCCCGCTTGGAAAATGCGGGGGTAACGGGCCGCCGCAACTTTAATGAAAGTTCGAGCCATTGATCAGCACGCGTCTTCTGGCCGTGCGAGAACGATAAAGCCCGGCCTTATCGATGGCCGGGCTTTGAATTCTGGAAGATGCGACCGGCTCACCCGAGCACCGCACCTCGCCTGATTACGCCGGCGTGTCCCATCCGCCGATATGCGCGTAGATCGCGTCACGAAGGTTTCTCACATCGCGATTCAACTCGCCGAGGTGGGCCAGAGTCTGTCCCGATGCGGAGAGGAGGGCCTCGCCGAGGCAGCCGGAGCGCGATCTCAGCGCCTGTCCCTGCTCGGTCAATTCGACCACCACTTGCCGCTCGTTGTCCGGGTTGCGTGTCCGGCGTAGCAGGCCGGCAACCTCGAGCCGCTTGAGAAGCGGCGTCAGCGTGCTCGATTCCAGGGCCAGCTTCTCGGCGATCCCGCCGACGGTCTGCCGGTCCTCGCGCCACAGCACATTGAGCACGAGGTATTGGGGGTAGGTCAGCCCGAGCTCGTCGAGCAACGGCTTATAGACCCTCTGGATGGCCATCCCGGCGGAATAGATGGCGTAGCAAAGCTGGTCGTCCAGCGGGACGGGGTTGTTAGTTTTCGCTTTCGTTCCCATAAATAACTCCTCTGCCGTATGTATAACTATCTCGACCTCAATAATAAATATCGCAATAAGAATTATGTTGACACGGAATGCCGTCTCACCTACATAACAGTTATCGCGATAATGATTATCGCATAAACCAAGGATTTTAGAGCCATGAATACGAAGACGAGGAATGTTCTGGCCGCCGCTGCTGTCGCTGGAATGGGCGCAGCCAGCCTTGCAGGTTCGTCCGATGCCGCCGCGCAGAGCCCGGCCATCAGGAACGTCGTGCTGGTCCATGGTGCATTTGCCGACGGCTCAGGATGGCGCGGCGTCTACGACCTGCTGACCGCACGCGGCTATCGCGTGACCATCGTTCAGAATCCTCTGACCTCGCTGGCCGACGACGTGGCGGCCACCAAGCGCGCATTGGACCGGCAGGATGGTCCAGCCATTCTCGTCGGGCATTCGTGGGGCGGTACCGTCATCACCGAGGCGGGCGTTCATCCCAAGGTCGCTGGTCTCGTGTACGTCTCCGCGATTTCGCCTGACGCCGGCGAGACGACGGCGCAGCAATACGAAGGCTTCACGACGCCGCCCGAGTTCGTCATCGATACCCATTCCGACGGCTATGGATTTGTGAATCTCGACAAGTTCAAGGCCGGCTTTGCCGCCGACACGAGTGATGCGGATGCCGCCTTCCTGCGGGATTCGCAGGTGCCGATTAACATGTCGGTCTTCGGCACCAAGCTGGAGAACGCGGCGTGGCGCACGAAGCCGAGCTGGGCGGTGATCGCAACCGACGACAAGGCGTTCGATCAGAAGATGCTGCAGCATATGGCCAAGCGCATTGGCGCCAAGGTGACGGAAGTGAAGGCGAGCCATGCTGTCTTCATGACGCAACCGAAGACAGTGAGCGAGGTGATCGAGCAGGCCGCACGCAGCTCCGGATCGACCGCGCGCTGATGTCGGTTAGGAAGTGCTACAACAAAGGATCCGGGCAGGCGGCAATTTTCAGCCACCTGCCTGGATGTGCTATGTCAGGATCATGCGCCGGGGCGTTTGCCGGTTGGTAGACAGTAACGAGCGCTGGCATCCCTGATCGCAATTCGTCATAAAGCCGTATTGAACGAAGGTGGAATACGCGCTCGTTTTGGCAGTTCTGCTTCCAAAGCGGGACCTTTGCTTTTTATAAGACCGGCAGGAATTTTCTGGAAATGTTCGATTTCGCGCGCGCGCCACTTCTCAAAATGTGGGCCAGCGCAGTCAATTTCCTTACCGGCCGCTTGTCTTCGCCCTTCGTCGGCCAAAAGCTTGCTCAGCTGGCGTTTTTGGTCCTGACGATCGGCACACTCTGGACCCTTACACTCACACCGATGGAT
>JAEYVN010000288.1 GCA_023431725.1 Pseudomonadota bacterium | reverse complement strand
AGAACGAAAAGGATCTCGTTGCGTATATCAAGTCCTACATCGCCGCGATCGACTGGCTGCTCAATCCCGCCAATAAGGCCGAGGCTATCGCCATCCTGCGCAAGAACGTGTCGAACATGACGGAGGAGCAGGCCGAGCGCTCCTACGGCATCCTCGTGCACCCGACCAAGGGCTTCACCCGCGGCGCGGTCCTCGATGTCGAGGGCGTGAAGACGGCGTTGTCGCTGCGCAGTCAATATACCGGCAAGCCGCTGAACGACGCCGCGAAGTATTTCGATCTCAGTTTCTATAACAAGGCCGCGAAGAACTGAGGCACCGCAAGCCCGGCTCTTTCATCCGTCATGGCCGGGCTTGTCCCGGCCATCCACGACTTACCTTCCATCGGCTGCAAAGACGTGGATGCCCGGCACAAGGCAGGGCATGACGCCGCACGTGAATCCCGGAACCCCTTCAACAAACATACCGAGCGGCCGGAATGTAACTTGACACCCTCCCCGCACCGCAAGCATCATGCGTCCAAGCATGGTCGGACACGATGATCCTCGTGTGCGAACAATCATGCTTATGAGGCAACGGTCGCCAGAACCGGACGGGAGGAGAAGGGATGCGAGGCACACGCGCTGCCGCGCGCGCGGCTGCGAGCCGCACGCCGCTGCAATCACGCTCCCCAACTGCCACGCCCAAACGCCGCCCGACCGCACGCCGCACCCAGGAATCGCGCAGCAAGGCTGCACGTGAGAAGCTTCTCAACGCCACGCTCGAGGTGCTGCGCGATCGCGGCTATAGCGGCCTGACCACCAAGGAGGTCGCAGTCCGCGCCGGCTTTTCGAACGGCGCGTTGATGCATCACTACAGCACCAAGGCCGATCTCGTGATCGCCGCCGGCGCGCATATCTATGAGCGGCACATCGAGAACGGCCGCAAGACGGCGATGAGCGCCGCAGCCACCGCCGATCCGCTGAAAGCCTTCATCGCCGATTGCGAGGACGTCTACCTCGGCGATTCATTCATCCCGACGATCGAATTGATGGTCGCCGCCCGCACCGATCCGCTGATGAATGCGCCTTTCGACGCCTTTATGCAGGACTATCGCAAGACCATGAACAAGATCTGGCTGCAGGCCTTCCTGCGCGCCGGCTACAGCAAGCAACGCGCGTCCTTCACGATGACGTCGACGCTGTTCATGATCCGCGGCATGGGCATCAACAGCATCTGGCAGAAGGACATGGCCTATTACCGGCGCGTGCTCCGCGAATGGACCGATGTGGCCAATTCGGACTGCCTCGAAGGCGCAAAGATCGACCTGCGCTGACTGCGCCTGTCGTCAGCTCAACAACAAAAAGCGTAACGGAGAACTTTGAAATGACTATCCAGCAGAATACCGATCGCATCCAGACCACGCATATCGGCAGTCTGCCGCGGCCGCACAAGCTTCTCGACATCATGAAGAAGAAGTTCGCCGGCGAGACCATCGACGAAGCCGCGTTCGACAAGATCCTCTCCCAGTCGGTCGCCGAAACCGTGAAGAAGCAGAAGGATTGCGGCATCGACATCGTCACTGACGGCGAGTTCTCCAAGCCCGGCTTCTTCACCTATATCCAGGAGCGGCTTGAAGGCTTCGAGGCGCGCGCCGGCCAGAAGATGATCCTGTTCCAGAAGGAAATCGAAGCTTTCCCGGACTATTATCAGGAGTATTTCAAGCAGGCGATGATGGGCGGCACCATCGTGCCGATCACGCCGGTGGTCTGCGTCGGTCCGGTGAAATATCGCGGCGAGAAGGCGGTGCAGCGTGACATCGACAACGTGAAGGCCGCGGCCAGGGCCGCCGGCATTCCCGACCATCACGTCTTCCTGCCGGCCACGGCGCCATCCGGCGTCGGCCTGAACGAATATTACAAGTCCGACGAAGAATATTTCCATGCCCTCGCGGTCGAGCTCGGCAAGGAATACAAGATGATCGTCGATTCCGGCATCATCCTGCAGGTCGACGATCCGTTCCTGCCGGACATCTTCGTCGAGCCGGGCCTCGACGACAAGCAGATGAAGAAGCGCGCGCAGATCTATGTCGAGGCGGTCAATGTCGCGCTCAATGGCATTCCGCGCGAGAAGGTGCGCTTCCATACCTGCTACGGCATCAACGAAGGCCCGCGTCTCTATGAGGCGACGCTCGCGCAGATCATCGAATATGTGCTGTCGGTGAATGCCGGTTCGATTTCGTTCGAAGGCGCCAACCCGCGCCATGAGCACGAATATCACCTGTTCGAGAATGTGAAGATCCCGAAGGATCTCGTCCTCTGCCCCGGCGTCGTCACCCATGCCAGCAACATCGTCGAACATCCCGAACTGATTGCCGAGCGCATCATCCGCTTCGCCAAGCTGGTCGGCCGCGAGAATGTGATGGCCGGCGCCGATTGCGGCTTCTCCTCGCAGGCGCTGTACCGCACCGAAGTGCACGACACCGTGGTGTGGGAGAAGTTCAAGGCGATGCGCGAAGGTGCCGATATCGCAACCAGGAAACTGTGGGGCTGACCCTCATTTCCCGGAAGCGGCGCAGTCCGCCGCTTCCGGTCCTCGCCGATTACGCCGAGACAAGAGTGACTGCATAAGCGCCAGACAAAAGGCGCGACATTTCGAGGGAGAGAACCACATGCTCAAGCCATTGCTGCTTGCCACCACCCTGCTTGCCGGTGCCGCCTATCCGGTCCACGCGCAGGCCCAGAACGACGTCAAGATCGGCTTCGTCACCACCTTCAGCGGCCCGGCCGCCGTGGTCGGCACCGACATGCGCGACGCCTTCGAGCTCGCGCTCGATCATCTCGGCCGCAAGATGGGCGGCAAGCCCGTGCAGATGATCTATGAGGACGACACGCTGAAGCCGGATATCGGCAAGCAGAAGACCGAAAAGCTGATCCAGTCGGACAAGGTGAATTTCCTCACCGGCTTCATGATGTCGCATGTGCTGCTGGCATCGCTGAAATCGGCGGTGGATTCGGAGACCTTCCTCATCAGCGCCAATGCGGGGCCCTCGCAGATCGCAGGCGACCTGTGCTCGCCGTGGTTCTTCTCGACCTCATGGCAGGGCGATCAGGTGCCGCAGGCGATTGGCGAATACATGAACCAGAAAGGCGTGAAGACCGCCTATCTGATCGCGCCCAATTATGCCGCCGGCAAGGACGTGATCGCCGGCCTGAAGGCCAACTTCAAGGGCCAGGTGGTCGGCGAGGATTACACCAAGTGGCCGGACCAGCTCGACTTCTCGGCCGAACTCTCGAAGGCCCGCGCCGCCAAGCCGGACGCGATCTTCGCGTTCTATCCGGGCGCAGCCGGCGTGCAATTCCTGACGCAATATTCGCAATCGGGTTTGCGCGGCCAGATTCCGCTCTACACCTCGTTCATCGTCGATGCGCTGTCGCTGCCGCAGTTGAAGGATCTGGCGCTCGGCGTGCCCGGTGCGCAGCATTGGGTCATCGATCTGCCAAATGATGCCAACAAGAAGTTCGTCGCCGACTTCAAGAAGAAATATAACCGCAATCCGTCCTTCTATGCCGCGCAGGCCTATGACTCGGCCATGTTGATCGACAGCGCGGTGAAGGCCGTGGGTGGCGACCTCACCAAGAAGGATGCGATCCGCGATGCCATGCGCAAGGCGAACTACAAGTCGGTTCGCGGCGATTACAAGTATGGCAACAACCACTTCCCGATCCAGAATTTCTATCTGCAGGAAGCGGCGAAGGACGACAGCGGCGCACTGACGCTGAAGACCACCGCCCTCGCCCTGAAGGACCATCAGGACCGCTATCACTCGCGCTGCAAGATGAAGTGGTGATTGACGGATAGAGGCTGGCCTGCTCTCTTTTTCAGCAACGAAAAAAGGGAGGACAACGATGACAAGGCTCTCCACGGTCGCGGCCGCCATAGTGGCCGCGACCCTCGCTGCGGCGCCGATCATGATGTCGCCGGCCATGATGACGCCGGCCCTGGCCCAGACCTTCGGCATGGCCACCATGCAGCCCGGCACGCTGAACCACACCACCGGTTCGGCGATCGCCAAGGTGCTGAAGGAAAAGGCCGGCCTCAACGTGCTGGTCCAGCCCACGGCGGGTGAATCCGTGCTGATCCCGCTGGTCGCCCGCAACGAGGCGGAGCTTGGCATTGCCAATATCGCCGAAGTGCTGGCCGCAACCGACGGCGGCAAGAAGCCCGGCGATCTGCGCCTGATCGGCGCCATCCATCCACTGCGTGCAGCGTTCTTCGTGCGCAAGGACAGCCCGGTCAAGAC
>JAEYVN010000251.1 GCA_023431725.1 Pseudomonadota bacterium | reverse complement strand
GCTTCGGTCATCCGCAGGATGACCTCGAGCAGTGTGACGCGGAAACTTTCGGCGATGCGGATATCGGCGTCGGACCAATGCGCCGATTGACCGCGCACGACTTCCTGCCACGCTTCGAAGCTTTTGCGCGGCGTCAGGCGAATGCCGTTCGGGCCGAGCGTCGCCGGCTTGGTCGGATCGCCGCCCCATGTGACGGTGCGCGTGACTTCGGCGCGGAAGAAGATGAGATAGTCGCGCGGCGCACGCGAGATCGGCACGGCCAGCATGCCGGCGGCACGATCGACGAAATCAGCGGCAGGCGGAAAGATCTTGCCGATCTCGTTCACGGCCAGCACGCCGGTGAGATTCTGCGTATTGAGGAAGCGCACCAATCCGGAAAGCTCGTCGCGCGTCGGTGTGGTGCCGCTGAGGCTGATCTCGCCATTGTTCCAGACAGCGACGCCATCGCATTCGACGACATCGCGCAGCTCGTCGAGCAGGTTGCTGACCGTGTCGAGCGTCGGGCGTCCGGACGCCATCGACGTCATCAGCTTCTGGTTCAGCTCGCGAGCGCGATTTTCGTAGGCGATATCCTGCTCGCGTTCGCGGTTTTCCAGAATCCATGAGAACATCTGGCCGAACAATTCGGCGGCCGTGCGCCGCTCGAACGAGATGATGCGCGGCGAATAATGATGACTGGCGAACAATCCCCAGAGCTTGTTGTCGCGCAGGATCGAGATCGACAGCGAGGCGCCGACGCCCATGTTCTGCAGATATTCGATGTGCATCGAGGAGACGGCGCGCACGCTGCTCATCGACAGATCGAACGGGCCATCCGGTCCGAACTGTGGCTCGAGCGGTGACGGTGTCGCATTGATATCGGGAATGATCCGCAGCCAATTGCGCTCGTAAAGTATGCGCGCCTGTTTCGGAATGTCGGACGCAGGATAGCGCTGGCCGAGGTAGGACACGAGCGTGGGCTTGGCCACTTCGGCAATGACTTCGCCGGCGCCATCGGCATCGAACCGATAGATCATGACGCGATCGAAGCCGGTCAATGCCTTGATCTGTCGTGCCGCTTCGCGAAAGAAGGCCTCGAATGTCACGGTATGCCGCAGGCGCGACAGCATGGTGCGGACGAAATCGCTCGCGTTGATTTCGTTTTCCTTCTGATGCGGTTCGGCGTCGATCTGGATCGTCTGTCCGGATTGATGCACGGCGACGTCATACAGCGGGCCGCCGTTGCGCAGCTTCAGGCCGAACATGCGCTCGATCGAGTCGGGGCCGCGCAACACCTGAAGCCGCTGCCGGATGCTGTGGATCGCGTCGTGGCTGAACAGCGTATCGGCTGTCGAGCGGAGGATCTCGTCATGCGGCAGGCCCAGAAAGTCGCCGGCATTCTTCGAGGCCGATAAGACTTCGAAGTCGCGCGAGAAGATGATGATGAAGCCGAACGACTGGACCTGACCGAGAATGTGAATCGGTTCGCGGTCGCAATTGGTCAGGTCGACGACGGGATAGGGCTGGTTCTCCATCGTGCGCCTAACCCCCGATGGCGCGCCGAGGGTGGATGAGGGTGGCGTCGGCTGTCAGAGAACCCCAGCCGTTCGCGCGCCGGGGCAGGCTCTGGGGCGCGCGGCATTTTCCTGTGCTTCGGCCGGCCTCGGTAATGCGACGTCTGAGAAGACGGGCAGCAAAAATTGCGACCGCAGCGTTCATTTTGGTGTCCAGAAAGGTCGGTAAGTTTCCAGGGAGGGCCGGTCGCCCGGGCGTGTGGGATCGTGAAACCCGGTAAAACGCGGAGGCCGCCTATGCGTTCCAATCAAGGGTGCGATGTTGCGACTGTTGCGCCGCCGTAACGGGCATGTTAGCAACCCCCCGATTTTGCCGGGGTTCCGAAGCTTTCGTGATGCTCCGCAGGGTCAGAATTCCCCTTGAATACCAATAGTTTGGACCGCCGCTGAAGGCGATGGCACCAAGCTGGCGGACAGCCAGATAGCTAAACGGGTCAATGGCAAGCGAACAACCGATTGTCGCTGGTGTGGCGGGGCGCTACGCAACCGCTCTTTTCGACCTCGCGCTGGAAGAAAAAGCGCTGGATAAAGTTCGGGCCGATCTTGATCGGTTCGACGACCTCGTCGGCGGGAGTCCAGATCTCAGCCGGCTGGTCCGCAGCCCTGTCTTCACGGCAGACGAGCAGGTGAAGGCGCTTGAGCCGATCCTGAAACAGGCCGGAATCGACGGGATTTCTGCTAATTTCATCAAGCTGGTGGCGTCCAATCGCCGCCTGTTTGCGATCCGCGGGATCATCAAGGCATTCCGCGTGCTGGTGGCCACCCATAAGGGCGAGGTCGCGGCCAAGGTCACGGTCGCCGAAAAGCTCTCGGACCAGCATCTCGCGGCGCTGCAAAGCACGCTAAACGCGGTGACGGGCAAGGACGTCGACCTTCAGGTTGAGGTCGATCCGGCCATCATCGGCGGCCTCGTCGTCAAGCTGGGCAGCCGCATGGTGGACACCTCGCTCCGCACCAAACTCAATTCGATCAAGACTGCCATGAAAGAGGCTCGCTGATGGACATCCGCGCCGCAGAAATCTCCGCGATCCTGAAGGATCAGATCAAGAATTTCGGTCAGGAGGCAGAAGTCTCCGAGGTCGGCCAGGTTCTCTCCGTCGGTGACGGTATTGCCCGCGTCTACGGTCTCGACAACGTCCAGGCCGGTGAGATGGTCGAGTTCGAGAACGGCACCCGCGGCATGGCGCTGAACCTCGAAACCGACAACGTCGGTATCGTCATTTTCGGTGCCGACCGCGAGATCAAGGAAGGCCAGACCGTCAAGCGGACCCGCTCGATCGTGGACGCCCCGGTCGGCAAGGGCCTGCTCGGCCGCGTGGTCGACGCTCTCGGCAATCCGATCGACGGCAAGGGCCCGATTCAGGCCACCGAGCGCAAGCGCGTGGACGTGAAGGCGCCGGGCATCATCCCGCGCAAGTCGGTGCATGAGCCGATGGCGACCGGCCTCAAGGCCGTCGACGCCCTGATCCCGATCGGCCGCGGCCAGCGCGAGCTGATCATCGGCGACCGTCAGACCGGCAAGACCGCGATCGCGCTCGACACCATTCTGAACCAGAAGCCGCTCAACGC
>JAEYVN010000241.1 GCA_023431725.1 Pseudomonadota bacterium | reverse complement strand
TCGTCACCTCGCACCTGTCGAGCTTCGGCGCGATCGAAGTCAGCAAGCGGCTCTACAATCGCATGCTTGAACGCGCGCTGGAGGACGAAGCCGATTTCTTCGCGCTTGATAACGATCCCGTTCCGGGCGCCGTCGCGCTGGCGGCCCTCGAAGCGCAGCCGAAGCCGAAAGTCTGAATTCGAAGCGCGCGCGCAAAGCCCGTGCGGTGCCTCGGCCGCCTCAAAGTCGGCTGCATTGCTACGCATCCTCAGCTGCGTGGCAATTCCCAGATGAGGTCACCAATGGCGCAGTCGCTCAAATTCGAACGCTCTCTCACCAACAAGGAAGAGTTCGAACTCCTGTCTCGGACTCACTTCCCCGCTCTTCTCGATCTCGAGAATGACGAACTCACGGCGACACAAAGCCGTATCCGAACGCTGCGCGCAAAAGAGCGCACGATGACGCTGGAGATGCGTCGTCACATCCGCGGCAAGGGCCGGGAGCGTGGTGGCAGCTTTCCCGGAAACGTGGAAAAGCCGGCGCGCAGGAAGCAGATTTTCGTGTCCGCTCTCAAGCGCATCAACGGCGAGTTGGCCCGTCGGCATGCCATCGGAGCGAGGGAGGAATTGAAAGCGTCGGCAAGACGAGCTTTCAGCCTGAAGGCAAGCGCGGGTGGACGGAATATTCCGGACGCAGGCCGTTCGACCAACACCGGAATGACGCCATTGGAGAGCCGAAGACAACGCACGAGGGTCAACCCGGCCCGTGTCGGCCGCGTGTCTCAGGCCACAAAGAATGCTCAAGCGGCGAAGGACGCCCGCGCCTCCGAATGAACGGATGAATCGCAGCTGACAGCCGCGAGACAGAAGTCAGGCCCGGGAGACGGCGTGCACTGATCCGCGATCAGCGGATCGGGGCTGGAAATGCCCGATTGAATTCAGGTTGCCTCTGCTGCGGGCGCGGGCGCGGCTGTTGCGCCTGTGGCTGACGCGGTGCCGGCGCGGCCTGTTGCTGGGGTTGCGGCGCCTGTTGCTGCGTACCAGCCTGCGGCAGCGGACTTGGGTCTTCGGCGACTTTCACCAGCGGCTGCTTACAGTCGGTCAGCCAGACGTCGTAGATCGGGTGTTCCACGGCATTGAGGCCCGGGCTCGAAGCGAACATCCAGCCCGAGAAGATCCGCCGCACCTCGCCCTGCAGGGTGACTTCGCTCACCTCGATGAAGGAATCCGTTGCCGCCGTTTCCGTGGGCGGACGCGTGTAGCAGACGCGCGGCACCACCTGTAGTGCGCCGAACTGCACGGTTTCGCCGATGGCCACGTCGAACGAGATGATGCGGCCGGTGATCTTGTCGAGCCCGGCAAACACCGCGGTCTGGTTCGGAATTTTCTGGGTCGGGGGTGCGCTCACCACCTCGTCGCCGGGCTGCGGCGCCGTATTGGCCGGCTGCGGCGTGCCGCGCGGCTGACGCACGCCAGGAGGCAGGCCCGGCGCAACGCCCGATTGCTGATTGGCCGGCCCACCGTCTGCCGGAGGCAAAGGTTCCGACTGAATCGGCGCCGGAGCCCGACGCGCCGTTGGCGGAGGCCCGGGCGGCATCCGCTCGGGAAACTGATCAGGCGATTGATGCTGCGGAAACTGCTGCCGGCGCGGCGGCGGCTCACCGAATGGCTGCGGAAACGGGCTTTGCTCCTGGCGTCCACCGGGAACGCTGGCCGGCGGACGTGGCGGCGATGGATCGCCAAAAATCGTGCCGAACTGGGCGCGCGCGTCCGACGGAGCAAGACAAAGCATGGCCGCCCCTGCCGCCGCAGCGACAAGCCCGGCGTGAATATGGTGTCGTGTTGAAACGACCGTCATCAAGGCCCCAGCAATAGCGCGATCCGAACGCCCCCGGGATCGCAAGTTGTCGGTTAACATGGCGAATGCGGCGGCGAAAGGGCGAACGGCTTCTGGATACCCATTTCCAGCCTTGCGCAGTCGGCAAGCTCCGGTCATGCTGAATCATCGAGAGCGCTGCAAAGGCGCCTAATGAGGGAGGATTTCGTTCATGCCGACGACCATTGGTCGCCGGGCGATGCTTGTGCTTGCCACGCTCGCCTTTTGTTTCCCGGCCATCGCCAAGGCCCAGCCTTATCCAAATCGACCGATCACCATCATCGTTCCGCTCGCAGCGGGGAGCGGCATGGATTCGCTCGTGCGCATCTACGCGGAGAAATTGCAGGCGGCGATGGGCCAGCCCGTGGTGGTGGAAAACCGTCCAGGCGCTGCATTGATGCTGGCGGCCGCCACGGTCGCGAAAGCCGAGCCGGATGGATACACGCTGCTGGTCTCGACATCCTCGGCGATGGCGATCAATCCGGTTCTCTACAAGAAGGTGAACTATGACCACGTGAAGGATTTCGTGCCGATCTCCTTTTACGTGAAGTCGCCGATGATCCTGGTCGTCAACCCGGACATCAATGCAAAGAGCGTCCCCGACCTCATCAAGCTCGTGAAGGATTCGAAGACGCCGCTGACCTATTCATCGCCAGGTGCCGGCGTCGCGCAGCATCTGTCGATGGAATACATGAAGAAGCGGTTCGGACTCGAGATCACGCATGTGCCCTACAAGAGCACACCGCAATCGATCGCCGACATCGCCGCGGGCCACGTCAACATGGGCTTTGCGGAGGCCGGCGCCTCGCTGCCGCTGATCCGCGATGGCAAGCTGCGTGCGCTTGCCGTGTCTGCCACCAGCCGCGTGCCGTCGCTGCCGGATGTGCCGCCGTTCGCGGAAGCGGCCAGCGCCCCGGACTTCGAAGCCGTGTCGTGGCACATGCTGTTTGCACCGGCGGCAACGCCGAAGCCGATCGTCGATCGTCTGCACAAGGAGATGAAGAAGATCATGGCTGATCCTGAGATGATCAAGCTGACCGAAAAGATCGGCCTGATCCCGGTCGATACGCCTTCGGTCGACGGCATCCAGAGCTACATGGCCTCCGAGCGCGAAAAATGGGGCTCGCTGGTCAAGCAGCTCGGCCTCGAGGGATCGATGTAAGCTGCGCCAACCGCGTGCGCCGCAGCCGTCAGGCTGCGGCGATCGACGCCGGTCTCGCGATGCGAATGCCACGCTGCTCCAGCAATGGCAGAACGTTGTCGCGGAAATACGGGAATTCCTCGACATAATCGACAAAGGACAATGTCGTGCCGCGGAAGCCCGCGGCATGCAATGCAGCGAGACCTTCCGCGACCTGCTCCGGCGTTCCCGTCAGCGGGAATCCACCATGACCCGCGGCCATGCGATCGCGGATCAGCGCCAGCAAATCGTGCGGAAACGATTGCGCATGCGCAAATTGCAGCCGCACAAGGTTATCGACCGCATCCCAGTCCGCATGCGTCTTGCCGGAATGCTCCAGATAGGATTGCGCTTCCGCCTCTGTCGGCCGGCAAACCACATGGGAAAATGTCAGCACATCGACATCGCGTCCGACTTGCTTCGCCTGCTGCTTCAGCGCGCCGATCTCTTCCGATGAGCGCGACAGATCGATCGCCGGCGTGAACAGGAAATTGGCGTTGCGCACGGCAAACTCGCGCCCCTGTCCCGAGCCCGCCGCGTTGATGATCGGCACCGGTGAACCAGGGCGCGGATCGCCAAGCACGTTCTTGAGCTTGAAGAACCTGCCATCCCAATCGAACGCCTGATCGCGCGTCCACAAGGCCCGAACGATATCGAACCATTCCTGCGCGTAGGCGTAACGGGTCTCGTGATCGTCAGGCAGGTTCAGACCGAGCGCCTCGTATTCCG
>JAEYVN010000172.1 GCA_023431725.1 Pseudomonadota bacterium | reverse complement strand
GTGCAGCAGTTCTGGCACCCGCTGAACACTGCCGACTTCAGCCCCTATCTCGGCCAGCTCGCCAACATGAAGGTCGATGCGATCTTCGCGATGGAGACCGGTGCCGACGCCACACGCCTCATCCAGCAATATGCAAGCTTCGGTCTGAAGGGCAAAATCCCGCTGCTCGGCGCGATGAATGCCACCGACCAGTCGGTGATCCGTACGCTCGGCGCCGAATGCGAAGGCATCGTCTCGCCGGCGCATTTTGCCGAAGGCTCGGACAATCCGATCACCAAGAAATTCGTCGAGGACTATACAGCGAAGTATAAGAAGATTCCCTCGCTCTATGGCTTCTCGATGTACTCGGGCGCCATGTGGGTGACGGAAGCCATGAAAGCGATGGGCGGCAAGATCGACAATCGCGAGGCCTTCATCGATACCGTGCTCAAGACCGACCTGACCGGCTCGCCGCTCGGCAAGACCGTGAAGCTCGATGAATACGGCAACCCGATCTACGACGTGTACATCCGCAAGACGGTGAAGCGCCCGGACGGCAAGTACTGGAACGTGCCGATCGAGACCTACAGCAACGTCTCGCAATTCTGGAAATACGATCCGGCGACCTACCTGAAGCAGCCGCCCTATTCCCGCAACTTCCAGGGAATCAAGAAAGGCTGAGTGCCGCAAGAACGGGGCGCGGCGATGCCGCCGCGCCCCTCAACCGCAGCTGGATAATTCGTGACTGAAACCATTCTCACCCTCACCGACGTTGTCGTCGCCTTCGACGCGCTCCGCGCAGTCGATGGCGTCAGCCTCACCGTGCCGCGCGGGCAACGCCGCGCAATCATCGGCCCCAATGGCGCTGGCAAGACGACGCTATTCAACGCGATCACCGGCGTCATTCCGCCAACCGCCGGAACGATCGTTTTCGAGGGCAAGACCATTACGAAACTGCCGCCCCATCGGCGCGCGGCGTTAGGCATTTCCCGCACGTTCCAGATCACCAACCTGTTCCCGACGCTGTCGGTGCAGGACAACATGGTGCTGGCCGTACGCGGATTGTCGCCAAGGAAATTCTCGCTGTTCGGCTCGCCGGATACCAGCGCCGACGAAAACGAACGCATCACCAAGGCACTCAATGCCGCGCAGATGCATCACCGCATGGACATCGCCGTCAAGGATTTGTCCTACGGCGAGCAGCGTCAGCTCGAAATCGCGCTGGCTCTGGTCACCAATCCCACCACATTGCTGCTCGACGAACCTGCGGCGGGCTTGTCGCCGGCCGAACGCACCATCGTCGCGGACGTCATCAAGTCGCTGCCCCGCGATCTGACGCTGGTGCTGATCGAACACGACATGGCACTGGCCCTGGGTCTCGCCGATTTCGTCACCTGCCTGCATGAAGGCCGCGTCCTGGTTGAAGAAACGCCGGACGCCATCCGCAAGAACAAGACAGTGCAGGAAGTTTATCTCGGAAAGCCGCGCCATGCTTGAGGTTCGCGATCTACAAAGTTACTACGGCGAAGCGCATGTCATTCACGGCGTATCGCTGAATGTCGCGCCCGGCGAAGTCGTCGCACTGCTTGGCCGCAACGGCATGGGCAAGACCACCATCATCCGTTCGATCATGGGACTGACGCCGCCGACCGTGCGCAGCGGCAGCGTACGCTGGAAAGGCCAGGAACTGATCGGCCTGCGCCCGCACGATATCGCCGGGCACCGGATCGCCATCGTACCGCAGGGCCGCCGCCTGTTTCCTTCTTTGACCGTGACCGAGCATCTGACGATGCTCAAGAGCGCACGGGCGACGGAAGGCTGGACGATGGAGAAGGTGTTCAACCTGTTTCCGCGTCTTGCCGAACGCCGCCATCATCGCGGCGGCCAACTCTCCGGCGGCGAGCGCGGCATGCTGGCTGTCGGCCGAGCACTGATGATCGATCCCGAATTGATCCTGATGGACGAACCTTCCGAGGGCCTTGCACCGGTCATGGTGCAGCACCTTGAAGAGATCATTCTTGACCTCAGGAAAGCAGGGTTGTCGATCCTGCTGGTCGAGCAGAATCTGTACAGCGCGCTGGCTGTCGCCGATCGCGTCTATGTGCTCGATACCGGACGCATCGTCAGCGAGGGCGTCGGCAAGGAGATCGCCAAGGATCCCGAGCAACTGCTCGAGCATCTGGGCGTACACTGAGGGACGTCGAAGTCATTTCTTACTTTGACGTGTATAGAACTTCGCTTTGAACAGCGCGAACGCGTTTGCGTGCTCTTGACTCGCAAAGCGTGAGTGAATAGGTCCGCTGCATGATCACGAACCGGACCATTTTCTTCAGCTATTACGTGCCGTCCCCATAGGGCGGCGCGCGTTTGGTTGTGACCTGACGTTTTAATGCCGCCGCATCCGGCGGCATTTTCATTTCTGGAGGGCCTCCGGCCTGCGGCTCGTTCAGCCCCGGAGTTCCCGATGCCTCAATCCCCGTTCCTGAAGACGCTGTCCGAGCGCGGCTTCATCCATCAATGTACTGATCTCGTCGCGCTCGACAGCGCGCTGCAGGCTGCATCGGTTCCCGCTTACATCGGATTCGACGCGACAGCCGACAGTCTGCATACGGGGCATCTGTTGTCGCTCATGGCCTTACGCTGGCTGCAGCGATGCGGGCACAAGCCGATCATCCTCATAGGCGGAGGCACCAGCCGGATTGGTGATCCGAGCTTCGGAGACAAATCTCGCCCGATCCCAACCTCCGGTCAGATCGCGGAAAACCTTACCGGGCTCAAGCAAGTCTTTTCGCGCTACCTCAGTTTCGGCGACGGCGCGAACGATGCGATCATCGTGAACAATGCCGACTGGCTCGATACACTGCACTATCTTACATTTCTGCGCGATTTCGGCTCGCACTTCACCGTCAATCGCATTCTGACGCTCGACAGTGTTCGGCAGCGTCTTTCGCGCGAACAACCGCTGACGCTTCTCGAATTCAACTACATGGTGCTGCAAGCGTTCGATTTCCTGGAGTTGTCTCGCCGTCATGGATGTCTTTTGCAAATGGGCAGATCGGATCAATGGGGAAATATCATTGGCGGGCTCGAGATTGGACAGCGGCTGGACGGGCGTCAGCTGTTCGGGCTGACCACGCCACTCCTGACAACGTCATCCGGAATGAAAATGGGAAGAACCGCTGGTGGCCCGATCTCGCTCAACGCGAACAAGCGCAGTCCGTCCGAGTTCTTGCAATTCTGGCGCAATACCCAGGATGCGGATGTCTCACGCTTTCTGCGGCTCTTCACTGAATTGCCGCTCGATGAATTGCGCCGTCTCGACAGTCTCCGCGGTCCGGAAATCGAGGAGGCCAAATGTATCCTCGCAACCGAAGTCACCCGGATCGCTCACGGGAACGATGCTGCCAACGCTGCGGCGCAGGTCGGAACTCGCACGTCCATCGATAGACAATCGCGCGGGGACCAGGCGGCATGATCGGGACGCGATCTAGGCCCGATATCCGAGCAGCGACGACAGGGCCGATGCCGATTGCTTCACAGCCTGTGCGCAGTCGGCAACCCGCTCGGGTGAAAACCGCACAGATGGGCCGAACAGGCCGAGCGAGCCAACGGCCGTTCCATGCCGGTCGAACACCGGGCTTGCGATCGCCTGGGCGCCCTCGATGAAGTCGCCGCCACTCAGTGCGAATCCGTCGCGCCGGATATCGAGGAGCCTTTGCTGCAGGGTGCCGATCTTCGCCTCATCGAGTTCTTCTGCGATGATCTCGGCGGCATGATCGCCATCTACAAAGGCCAGAATTGCAAGACCGCTTGCGCCGCGGGCGAGACTGCCGGAGAATCCGATCCCGTTGGCATAGGACAACGGCTGCTGGCTCGGCACCTCCGCCACGCAGAACCGCATCTTGTCCTTGCGCAGATACAGCCCGACCGTCTCGTCATGCCGTTCGAGCAGCGCCTGTAGCACCGGCCCGGCAAGACGCACGATGTCGAGCGAATCCGCCCAGGCTTCGGCGAGTCGCCCGACGCCGACGTCGAGCTGATAGCGCGGCGGCTCCCCGTCCTTCCGCACCAGCCCCCGGCGGATCAGCGTCGACAGGATGCGGTACAGCGTCGGCCGCGACAGCTTCGCGCGCTTTTCAAGCTCGGTGATGGACAGAGCGCGCCGGTCGGACACGAAGCATTCCAGAACATCGATGGCCCGGTCGATCGCCCGCACGTTTTCGGATTTCGCACCCATGTCTCGATTTCCAACCTTCCCTGCGGAATTGACGGCGGCTTGCCTCCGCCCTAGCCTCTTTTTTGAGACTTATAGTCCGCTTAGCGGACAAATGCCAGTGTGACGGGAGAACGCATAAAATGGAAGGCGACACCGCAGGTGGAACAAG
>JAEYVN010000152.1 GCA_023431725.1 Pseudomonadota bacterium | reverse complement strand
ACCGCGATATGATTGCGGAAGACCAGCTCCGACATCATGTCGCGGCGTGAGATGGCGCTGCCGGGCGGATAGACTTTGCCGCCGCGAATGCCGCCCCCATTGGTGATCGCGATCTGCGCGCCGGTGTCAGCGCGCATGGCATCGGCGATCAGATTGCCGATCGCCGCTTCCTGCGTTCGCACCACCGGATTGCGGCTGTCGAGTTCGACGGCGGTGGTGGCAATGACGGTGCCGAGCGCGCTGGACAGCCTGCTTTCGTAGTCTTTTACCGTGGCGAGCATGTCGGGATCCGGCGTGACGTAGCGCGTATCGATGATACGGAATTCCGGATGCCACAGCACCTCGCGCCGTCCTTCATTGGTGCGTAGTGTGAAGGTGACGTCCATGCAGGTGACGAAATGCGCGTCATAGCTCGACTCGATCGCCGCCGTGCGGCCGTCGTAATTGAGCCAGAGATCGTGATCGTGACCGCTGAGGATGATGTCGGCGGCCTGCATGCGGTACATTTCCTCGTCCTTGGCGCGGTCAGTATGCACGACGGCGACCACGACATCGACGCCTTCCTTGCGCAAGGCGGCGGCTTGCTTCTCGACCGTTTCGACTGCTTTCGGAAATTTCAGATCACCGGGACTCGAGAGGATCACGGCGTCTTCGTCGGTCGCGCCGGTCAGGCCGATGCGGACGCCATCGACGTCGATGATCGAACGTTCGAGAAAGCCCTGGATCAGTGTGCCGTCGGGATTGAGGATGTTGGCGGCATAGAGCGGAAATTTCGCCTGCTTCATCCGTTCGAAGAAAATGTCCTTGCCGAAATCGAATTCGTGATTACCCGGCACGAACACATCCGGTGCAATCATGTTGGTCAGCATCATGATATGCTCGCCGCGATCAAGCCCGGACATCAGCGAAGGTGACAGTGTGTCGCCGGCATGGACGAAAAAGACTTTCCCCTTCGCCCTCTCGGCTTTCACGACAGCTGCCAGTCGCGCAAAGCCGCCGCGCGGATCGCCATCGGGGGCCGGTTGCTCGCTCATCTGGTAGATGTCGTTGACCAGAACGAAGGTCACCTTGGTGCGTTTGGCTTGTGCCATCACCCGGCCGGGCAGGCTGGCGATCAAGGCGAGGCAGGTCGAACCGAGCAGCAGCAGGCGGCGGGAGATGGTCATTTTGGCGATTGATTTCCTGTTCTGTCCGTGGATTAGCATGGCGCCATGAAAGACGCATCGTCAGCCGCGCTCCCAGGAACGCTCCCAGGTACACCGCGCCCGGACAATTACCCGCCGGTCAAGTCGGGCCGGATCGGTGTCCTGATCGCCAATCTGGGGACACCCGATGCGACCGATTTCTGGTCGATGCGCCGCTACCTCAAGGAATTCCTGTCCGACAAGCGGGTGATCGAGGAAAACTCGCTGGTCTGGAAGCTGGTGTTCAACGGCATCATCCTGACGTTGCGGCCGCGCGCCAAGGGACGCGACTACGAGGCGATCTGGAACCGCGAACTGAACGAGTCGCCGCTGAAGACGATTACCCGGTCGCAGCGTGACAAGCTTGCGGCATCGCACGTTGACGTCGATGGCAGGATTGATGTCGCCTGGGGCATGCGTTACGGCAATCCGTCAGTGGGATCGGCGCTTGATGAACTCACCGCCAAGGGCTGCGACCGCATCCTGTTCGTGCCGCTCTATCCGCAATATGCGGCGGCGACCTCTGCCACAGCCTGCGACGCGGCTTTCGTGCACCTGATGACGATGCGCTGGCAGCCAACGCTTCGCGTTACGCCGCCTTATTATGATGATCCCGTTTATATCTAAGCCGTTGCAGCTTCAATCCGGGAAGAACTCGACAAGCTGTCATTCAAGCCCGATGTCATTCTCGCCTCCTATCACGGCATCCCGCGGGAGTATTTCGACAAGGGCGATCCGTATTACTGCCAATGCGTCAAGACCACGCGACTGGTTCGCACCGCGCTCGGGTTGAACGAGAGCCAGTTCAGGCTCACCTTCCAGTCGCGGTTCGGCAAGGCCGAATGGCTCCAGCCCTATACCGACAAGACCGTCGAAGCGCTCGCGAAAGAGGGCGTGAAGAGCCTTGCCATCGTCACGCCGGGGTTCTCGGCCGATTGCCTCGAGACGCTGGAGGAAATCGCCGTCGAGAATGGCGACATCTTCAAGCACAATGGGGGTGAGAACTTCGCCGCGATTCCCTGTCTGAACGACAGCGAGAATGGAATGCGGGTGATCCGCGAGGTCGTGCTGCGGGAACTCAAGGGCTGGGTATAAGCGGGTCACGCTCGCCGCAGGTCCATCCTAACCCGCTGTTAACCATAAGCCTTTTAACTCCGTTAACCATTTCCGCCGGCCGCGAGGTCGGCTGTTGCCGTTTGCAAGTGCCGAGAGGCGCGCGTGGGACGGCGGGAGTTAGCGGGTGTCGCGTCATCGCCGAGGCCTTGTTGCCACGAGTGTTCTTAGCGTCGCAGTGTTCTGCGCGGCCGATACCGCATGGATCACGCGGGCCTCGGCACAGCAGGTGCAGCCGCGTGATCCTTCGGTGCCGAGCCTGTTCGAACCTCATTTCGACGGCGATGGACGGCGGCCGCAACAATTCCGCAAGCCCGGTGCGCCGGCATCTCCCGGATTGCAGAACTCAAGCGCGGGTACGACGGGCTTCGATGGCACCAACACCACGGCCAAGCGCAAGGCGAAGGAGCAAGCTCGCAAGCGCGCCGCGGCAGACGCCGAAAATCTCCCGCCCGTTGTCTCGTCTGGGACCGACCGGACGGTCCAGCCGGTCTTTCAACGCCAGGAAAGCGCGGCCGCCATGCGTCGCCGGGCCACCAACACTGCGGCGGTGGCGCTCGATGCAACAGGCGCCATTGCGCCGCGCCCGATCCGCCGCCGTTTTGTCGAGGATGATCCGTTTGGTCCGACCGGCTTCCGCAGCGGCGCGTTCATCTTGCGGCCGGCGATCGATGTGTCCGGCGGCTACAATTCCAATCCTGGACAGCGCCCCAATGTGCCGGGCTCGAGTTTCGAGCGAGTTGGTGCCGAACTGAATGTCAGGTCCGACTGGACAAGACATGAATGGAACACGGACCTGCGCGGCAATTACATCTGGTACAACGATCTCCCGAACTACAGTAAGCCCGACCTGAATGTCAGGTCGAATGCGCGCATCGATGTCACACGGCAGACCAAGGCGCTCGTCGATGGATATTTCGCCTACACGGCAGACAACCCCGGCGATCCCAACCTGCCGAATGACGTTGCCAAGCCGCCGCTTTTCTACTCGACCGGCGGCACGGCAGGTGTCTCGCATTCGTTCAACCGCCTTGAAGTCACGCTCAGGGGCAGCATCGATCGCACGGCTTATGGTGATGCCGAGTTGAATAATGGATCGCTGCTCGATCTGCGGGATCGCAACTACAATCAATACGGCACGCGCCTGCGGCTGGGTTACGAAACGATGCCCGGCATCACGCCTTTCGTGGAAGGTGGCGTTGATAAGCGTGTGCACGATCGCACGACGGATCAGAATGGCGTCAACCGCAATTCTGATGGGCAGTTCATAAAGGTGGGGACGACATTCCAGCTGACCGGCTATCTGGTCGGTGAGGTATCTGCCGGCGTGATGGAACGCGAATATGAGAACCCGAGCTTCCAGAATCTGCGCGGGCCGTTGCTGGATTCATCGCTGACCTATTTTGCAACCCCGCTGACAACATTGAGGCTCGAAGCGCGAACCACGGTGGATGAGAGCATCATTTCCGGTGTGTCAGGCGCCTTGCAGCAGGACTATGCAGTGCAGATCGATCATGCTTTCCGCCGCTGGCTGATCGGCACGGTGAGGGCCGGCTACAGTGTCAGTGATTATGAAGGGTCACCGCGCGTTGATGACAACTACGTCATTTCGGGCGGCCTGATCTACAAGGCAACGCGCGACGTGCATCTTCGCGGCGAATATCGCCGCGAATGGCTGCGTTCCAATGCGCCCGGCGTGAACTATACGGCCAATATTTTCACGCTGGGCTTACGGCTGA
>JAEYVN010000029.1 GCA_023431725.1 Pseudomonadota bacterium | reverse complement strand
TCCATGAACTGGAATTTGTCCTTGATCGCGTTGCCGATTTCCGTCGAGCGCGCGATCAAATCGGACGCCGGTTCGGATAACAGGATGATCGCGAAATAGAGGGCCGCGGCGATCAGCGCGACAATCGCGAATGCCGGGACCCAGGCCGGCAGACCATGCCGGACCGCATAACCTGCAAGGGGACCCAGCGTCAGACTGATGATCATGGCGCCAAGGACCGGCATCACCAGCGGCTTCGCCACGAACAGAAAAGCGCCGAACATGATGACGGCCATCACGATGGTCGCAACCTGCGCCATCGTCCGCCAGAACGCGGCGGTGTCCTCGAATGGGAAGGGGTTGTGCGCGCCGACACGGATATTGCGGCCGGCAAAGGACCAGTTCGCGACGTGGCGAGGGGGCGCTTGGGTGTCCGGAATGGGATTTTCGCTGTCGCGCTCGCGTCCCATTCGGCTTGCCTCACGGCCCTCCATCGATAAGCGATCAAGACGCGAGTTTTGCACCGTGTCGTCCCCGCCGCGCCCTCGCGCTCCCGTTTCGACACAATCCGCCAGCAAGGGCGAAAGTTCCATCGGCTCCAACATCCATCCGTCCCGGGCTGGGACGCTTTTCGCTGGCATTTGCCTTGCTTAACTGTTCCTAAACCATGGGCAGTCCGGCGGCATCGCCGTCGAGCAAAGTGTGGAGGCAGGGATGATTGGCAGATCAATCGCGGTATGCGCCTTGGCTGTCCTGACATTGCCGTTGATGGGCGGTTTTGCTTCGGCGCAACGCGTGAACAACGTCGGCGTCGAGAGTTGCACCTTTACCCGCGGGATGAACAGTTGCGTTCAGCGATATCGCTCTGACGAGGCAGGCCCAACTGACATTCAGCAGGTGGCCAATCCGGCCGACATCGCCGAGAGCCGCGAGCGTGAACGCAAATGGGTCGAACGCTGCAAGCCGGTTGTCCGGCAGGATGCCTACGGCGTCGGCCGCTATGTCTATGCGGCGCGTGGCTGCGAATTTGGTCGCATCGAAGATTGAAGCTGCGCCGCTTTTCGGCGGCGAAGCTCAATTCATGAATACTGATTCGGGCGTGCCGTCATCATCGGCACGATCAGCAAAGCAAGAAAAACAAGTCCAACCATTATGTATGCGGTCATTGGCACTTCTCGACGCAATGAGCCTCTTAATGCGTGGATCGTGTGCCTGGTGTGCTAATGCAGGCTGAAGAAAGACGGTTAACGATGGGATTGTCCGGTCACTGTGGTGTGAAAGATGCACCCGTCCCGTCACGGTAGTGCCTGAGGTCCTGATTCCACTTGCGCTGTGACGAGTTGGGCGTGGAAGCGGGTGTCGTGTCGCAACCTGCGCGCCGGCAACCCACGCATAGAAGGAAGGCGATGCATTACATCTTCGTAATGTCGCTTGCCGCTTGGAGGGTTAATCTTATCTTCCGAACAGACGGATGGGTTTTCACGCCCCCGAGCCTGTCTGTTCGAGAGCCCGGCCTTCGTGCCGGGCTTTTCATTTTGCCACCCGCACGCGCGGGAATCCGTCCAGTCCCTTGCTCTGACAGGGGCCTGTCGTCGATCGGATTAGTGTCCCGCTTACCGGACTTTCATGCCGCTCTTGTCTCTTTCCACAGCTGAAATACGCTAATTGTCCTCGCGGAGGTCCGGCTGATGAAAGTCTTCGGTTCCGTCCTGGTCGCACTGCTCGCCTTGGCCGCGTTCGATTATCACCAATCGAACGGCAAATATGTCAGCACATTCGTTCAGATGGCCAAGCAAATGGGGGCCCAATTCGGCTCCAGGCATTGACCGGTTTGGCGAGGGGATTGCTTGGAAGAGTGGATGACCAAGCGGGAGCGTCGCTCGGTCGCTTGGCAGCGCACAAATCAGGGGCTAAAAGCTCGCCGTCCAATCGTTTCGGAAGCTGGTGACGGTCCTTTCCGCCGGCCATTTTTCCGACAGTCGGGACTGCCGGCTTAGCTCAGCGGTAGAGCAGCGGTTTTGTAAACCGAAGGTCGGGGGTTCAATCCCCTCAGCCGGCACCATTTCGCCAGCGGAACCAGAATCGAACCAAAGCGGGCCCTTTTGGGTGCTGCTAGCAGAGTTCTGGTACCGGGTGGCGGCGCTGTTGCGGCGTTGGAACTGACATCGGCGAATTCCGGCCACGCTCTCGCCCCGTTCGCCCGGCACAGATCAGCGACGGGACCAATCCTCCAAACGACAACATCGCAGGCCCAGACCTCTTGATGGCGTTCCCAGCAATCCGCTTTCCTGTTTTCGTGCGCTGCTGCGCGCTGCTGGTTTCCCTCGCCGGATTGGCCGCTGGAATCAGCGGGTGCTCGACCGCGCCGGGCGGACCGGCAGCATTCGCCGCGACTGCGACGCAGCCGCCGCCACCGGAGGCGGGGATTGCCGCGAACCCGACGCTCGTCGCCGTGACCACCCGCAATGCCGTGAAAGGGGCGCGGTCGAAGCCGTGGTTCGGCACGCAGCGCGCCAACCAGCCGAGCAACGTCCGCATCCAGTTGTCTTCGCCGGCTGATGGTCCATTGTCTGCTGTCGGGATTGGCGACTGGAGCATCAAATCGATCGAGACGGTGCCATTTGGCGAGAGTTTCTCGGCGAGTTACGGCCGCCGCGATGTCCTGATCTATATTCACGGGTTCAATCAGTCGTTCGAGACAGCCGTGCTCGATGCTGCGCGGCTATCCGACGGCCTGAAATTCCGCGGCGAGACCATGGCGTTCTCCTGGCCGTCGAGGAACAGTCTATTGAACTATATCTACGACCGGGAAAGCGCGCTTTGGTCGCGTGATGCTCTGGAAGGGATGTTCGATCAGCTGATCGCCGATCCATCGGTCGGCACGATTCATGTGGTCGCCCATTCCATGGGCACGATGGTGACGGTCGAAGCGCTGCGGCAGCTTTACGACCGACGTGGCTCGGCGATGGCGAGCCGCTTCGGCGCCGTCGTTCTCGCGTCGCCCGATATCGACATGGACGGCTTTACGTCCTCGATCACGCGC
>JAEYVN010000550.1 GCA_023431725.1 Pseudomonadota bacterium | reverse complement strand
GTTCCCGAGCTTGTCGATCCGGGAGAATCTCGAGGTTCTTGCGCGCGGTGCGCCGGGCGGCTGGACCATGCAGCGCGCGCTCGACCTGTTCCCGCAACTTCACAAGATGCTGGAGCGCCCGGCCTGGCAAACCTCGGGCGGCGAGCAGCAGATGATCGCGATTTCACGCGCGCTCATGACCAATCCGAAACTGCTGATTCTGGACGAGGCGACGGAAGGCCTCGCGCCGCTGGTGCGCCATCAGATCTGGCAGACCCTGCATCGTCTGAAGACCGAAGGGCTGGCCTTGCTCGTCGTCGACAAGAACCTGCGCGCGCTCAGCCGAATCGCAGACTTCTGCTACGTACTGGAGCGTGGCCGGACCTCATGGCGAGGCACCGGGGAACAGCTTGCGGCCGAGCGGGAAAACGTCGAACGTATGCTGACCGTTTGATCGGAACATCGATATGCCCTCAGCGCCGCGTAAGAAGTCTTCAGTCAAGACCGTTGCGGCGAAAGGCGCGCGCGAGGGCGCGCAGGAACCGGGCCGCAAATCCGGCGTGCGGAAGGACGTTCTGTCCTCCGAGGTGCTGGATCGGGCGGTCGGCCTGTTCGCCCAGCGCGGTTTTGCCGGGACCAGCCTCAAGGACGTTGCCGACGCCGTCGGCCTGAGCCGCTCGGCGATCTATTACTATTTTCCCAGCAAGGATGCGCTGCTTGAGGAACTGCTGACCGGCGTCACGGTCTCGGCCGCACGCATCCTCGACAATGTCGAGAAGCGCAGCGACCTGACCCCGATCGAGAAGATCGGCGTCGCCGCCCGCGATCTCGTCATGTGGGTCACTGAACGGCGGCTGCACTTCATCGCCATCGACCGCAGCGAGAACGAACTGCCAGCGCAGATTTTGGCGCGCCATCGCGAGGCGAAGCGGCGCGTGCTCGGCGGCATGATGCGGCTGATCGACGAGGCGGTGGGCGGCGGCGAAGCGCGCGCCGTCGACAGTCGGGTCACCGCTTTCGCCATTATCGGAATGTGTAACTGGACCGCCTGGTGGTTCGTGCCCGACGGTGAACTGACCGCCGCGACCGTCGCCGACCGGATTGCCGATCTGGCGATGCACAGCGTGCGCCGGGCCCGTCCAGCCGATGCGCCATCCAACGACATCCGCAGCTTGACCGCCGAGATCCGCGACATTCTGGGGCTGATCGACCGCGGCGCAGCCTGACCGTAAGCTATCGTCACTGATGTCAGTCAATTGACATGACTGTCAAATGAGTCGATACTCCATTATCGGAAGCCCCATAAGAGGCTGGATGGAGGACTCTGCGATGACTGCTCTCGCCCCGTCTCTCTCTGGACGTCTGTCGCTGCACGGCGTCGACCACACCGCGCGCCCGACATGGAAGCTGCGCGAAACGGTGGAATTCTATCGCGACATCCTCGGTTTGCCTCTGGTGCATGCCATCACCGCCAAGGGATGGGGGCGCGAAAAGGAACAGCACGCTGACTTCATCCATTTCTTCTTCGACAGCGGCGCCGAGAGCAGCATCGCCTTCTTCTACTATATCGGCACGCAGCAGCCGCCGGAGCTGGTGGTTCCAAAGGGCTACATGGCGATGGCCAACCACACCGCCTGGCGCGTCGAAACGGAAGATGAATTGCTGGTCTGGCAGAAGCGCCTTGAGGACAAGGGCGTCCGGGTGAGCCAGGCCATCAAGCACGAAATCCTTGAATCGATCTATTTCCGCGATCCAAATTTCTATCCGTTGGAAATCACTCGCTCGCTGCGTGATATGGAGGAACTGGATGCGGTCGATGCGAAGATGACCATCGATGCGGCGCTCACGCTGGAAGACAGCGGACGCTGGACCAACATCGAGCAGCTCTGGCGCGCCAAGGCAGACTTCGTGCAGAAGCGCCAGCAGGACGCAACTGCGGCGGCCGCGTCATGAGCGGCTTCTACGTTCTCGATGTCCCCGAATTCGCTCCGCTCGTGCGCGCCGCGGAGCAGCACGAGCGCTGCCGCGTGCATCCGGTCATAGCAGGCTACCGCTACATCGAGTTCGATGGCGAGATCGAGATCAAGCGCGATACGACCGGTCTTGGCGAGGCGGTCTGGTTCGGCTGCCTCACTGCGGGCCTCGACGGCAAGATCACGTCCTTCACTTCCGACTCAATCAGGCTTGCTCCAACCAATGAGCCGGTGCTCGGCATCTGAGCGCGCATACTCAGCCGAACTTCCCCCTCACCCACTCAACAATGGTCTTCGCAGCGGCCGTGCGGCCTGGCTCTTCACCCTTCTCCAGTGCGCGCCCGTGATGATCGCCGCGGAAGCGCTGCCGGATCTTGTCCGGCGACGCGATGGTGTCGAAGATGGCCGCGCAATCAGCCGGGAAGACCGTGTTGTCGCCGGTATAGTCGATGAGCAAACAGGGCTGCTCGACCGCCTTTGCCGTTTCGAACAGATTGGCCCGCGATGAATGCCCGGACCAGGTCGACAGCCACGCTTCGGGCGTGCAGAAACGTGAAAATCCGACTGCACCATAATTGGTTGCAAACGGATCCT
>JAEYVN010000469.1 GCA_023431725.1 Pseudomonadota bacterium | reverse complement strand
GCTACGCCGAATGGCAGAAGGCCGGCGTCGTGCGAGCGGACGGCAAGCCCTACACGCAGCCGAATGCGAAGGCCAAAGGCTGGGTGCCCGTTGCGGGCGGTCCCGCCTTTCTCATCGGCGCCAATTTCGATGCGGTGAAGAGTTACAATCCGTCGATGAACTATGCGCTGGCGATCTGTCATCTGGGTGATCGCGTCACCGGCGGCGAACCATTCGTGCACAGCTTTCCCGGTAGCGAACGCGCGCCGACACTTGCCGAAGTGCAGGAAATCCAGAAGCGCCTGACCGCTCTCGGGTTCAATACCGCCGGGACTGACGGACGCGTTGGTCTCGAAACGATGCGGGCGGTGCGCAACTTCCAACGCAAGGTGAACATGGAGCCGGCCGACGGCTATGCCGGCGTCAAGCTGCTGGCAAGGCTGCGACAGGCCTCCTGACCACGACAACGATCCGTGCCATCGCAGCGCTCTACAGCGGCCGCAGGGCCGAGGGCAGCCGTGACGATGTCAGGTTTGCCTCCCGAGACGATATCCATTGGCTCAGGAAATCGATGAATACCTGGACCTTGTGCGGAACTTCAGGCGCGCGCGGAAAGACTGCAACAAGCGGACGGGCGGCCACCTTGTAGCGAGGCAACAACGGCATGAGATGACCTGAGGCGAGATCGTCGATCACGACATAGCGCGGCAAAAGAGCGATCCCCAGGCCGGCCAGTGCGGCTTTGCGCAGCGCCAGCGCGCTATTCGATGTAAAGGTGCCGCCGACCTTTGCGATGACACGTCCCTGTGGACCTTCGAAGGGCCATTGGCGATCATTCGGCAAGGCTGTCTCGTGCAGCAGGCAGGGTCGCGAGGAGAGATCGGCCGGCGACGATGGCCGCCCTTCCCTGGCGATCAGCGCCGGCGAAGCGCACACCACCCAGTCCATCGCCGCTATCGGCTGCTGCTTCAAGGATGCATTCCGCGACGGCGTGAATTGCAGGACGAGATCAAAGCCGCGTTTGCCGAAATCGGCGATCTTGAAGGCGACGTTTTCGAGGACAAGTTGCACATGCATCCGGGGATGGGCGCGCGCGAATGCGATGATGGCATCTGACAGATGCAATGCGCCGAAGGATTTCGGTGCTGCGATCCGCAAGGTGCCGGCCGGCTCCGACGGCGCAAGCAGAATGGCCCGCTCCTGTCCTTCGATGTCGCGGAACAGCTTTTCGCAAAACTCCAGATAGGAACGCCCTTCGTCCGTCAGACTGAGCGACCGCGTCGTGCGATTGAGCAACCGCACGCCAAGCCGCTCCTCGAGGTTGCCGACATGACGGGACACCAGCGCACGCGACAGACCGAGTTGGTCGGCGGCAATGGTGAAGCTGCCTGACCGCGCGACACGAACGAAGGTCTCCATGCTGCGAAAGCGGTCCATGGGTATTGTTGACTCTCATGCAACAATGACGTTCGCATTTAGCGGCTTCTCATAGCGAATGTCAAAGTGCTAAGCTGCCCACTGACAACACCAAGCCGGGTCAACCGGCGTCGACAACCAGTGGGACGGACGCCTTGAACGAGTACGCGCAACGCGCGCAATGGACATTTTCATGAACAAGAATACGACACCGCAGTCGATGGCTGCTCAGGTGGAAACCCCCGTTCCCGCTGGCGTCAACGCTCCTGGTTTCGGCAGCGACGTGGTCGCAGAAACGCTGCGCGCGCTGGATATTCCCTATGTCGCGCTCAATCCCGGCGCGAGCTATCGCGGTCTGCACGATTCGCTTGTGAATTATCTCGGCAACGAGACGCCGCAGATGCTTCTTTGTCTGCATGAAGAGAGCGCCGTCGCGATTGCGCAGGGCTATGCCAAGGTCACGGGACGCGCCATGGGCGCGATCGTGCATTCGAATGTCGGCCTGATGCATGCTACCATGGCGATCTTCAACGCCTGGTGCGACCGCATGCCGATGGTCATTCTCGGCGCAACCGGTCCGGTGGACGCGGCCAAGCGCCGCCCCTGGATCGACTGGATCCATACCGCACGCGATCAGGGTGCGCTGGTGCGCAGCTACGTCAAATGGGACGATCAGCCGGCCTCGCCCGCAGCCGCTCGTGAATCGCTGATCCGCGCTTCGGTGATCGCCAACGCGTCCCCCAAGGGACCGGTCTACGTCAATCTCGATGCCGAGATGCAGGAAGCCAAGCTTCCCGAACCGCTGCCGCCGATCGATGTGGCGCGCTATCAGCCGCGCATTTCGGTCGCGCCCGATCCCGCAACGGTCAAGGAAGCGGCCGAGCGCCTGCGTGATGCCAAGCGCCCCGTCATCATGGCTGGCCGCGCATCGCGCAGTGTCGATGCGTGGAATGCCCGCGTCGCGCTCGCCGAAGCGCTGAATGCGAAGGTGCTGACCGACATCAAGATCGGCGCATCATTCCCGACCGATCACCCGCTGCATGTCGGCATTCCGAGCACACTCATTCCCGATGAAGACGGTCTCGCCGCCCTTCGCGAAGCCGATGTCGTGCTTGCGCTCGACTGGGTGGACCTCGGCGGCGCGCTACACGCAGCCAAGACCGATGCGTTCGTCATCTCCGCTACGCTCGACCATAATATCCATAACGGCTGGAGCATGGACCATCAGGCGTTGCCGCCGACCGATATTCTGATCGCTGCCGATCCGGATGCCGTGGCGCACGCCCTGGTGAATGAAATCGGCGCACCCGCAAAGCCGGTGGCTCTGCCGGCGGAGCGTCGCGCCATGTCCCGCCCCGCCGACAGTGACAAGCTCACGGTCGAACACCTTGGATATCTGGTCCGCGAAGCCGTCGGCACCCGCGACGTCGCGCTGACGCATCTGCCGCTGTCATGGAATGGCGCGTGGTGGCCGTTCCGTCATCCGCTTGACTATATCGGCTCGGATGCCGGTGGCGGCATCGGCGGCGGACCGGGCATCTCGGTCGGCGCAGCTCTGGCGTTGAAGGGCACCGGCCGCATGGCGGTCGCGATCTGCGGTGACGGCGACTATCTGATGGGTGTCACCGCGCTTTGGACAGCGGCGCATTACCGCATTCCGCTGCTGATGGTGATCGCCAACAATCGCTCGTTCTTCAACGACGAATTGCACCAGGAGCGTGTGGCGCGCATGCGCAATCGCCCGGTCGAAAACCGCTGGATCGGCCAGCGCATTTCCGATCCCGATATCGATCTCGCATCGATGGCAGAGGCGCAGGGAGCGAAGGCTTTCGGACCTGTGCATAACGAAAAGGATCTGGCTGCGGCATTGCAAGCGGCAATCGCTGCTGTCGAAGCAGGCGAAGTCGCGGTGATCGATGCCCGGGTTGAGCCCGGTTATGCGCCTGCCATGACGGCTGTCATGAGAAAAAGCTGAAGAAAAAGCTGACTGAGAGGAAACATGTCCGTTACTCCGATGGCCGCAGCACGTCCCGCGGCGGCGACAGACGCCGATGATGGCATCCTTGTCGTCAAGGACGTGACCAAGCGTTTCCCGACGCCGGAAGGTTCGGTCCTTGCCGTTGACAATGTTTCGTTGTCGGTCCGGCAAGGCGAATTCCTGTCCGTCATCGGGCCATCGGGTTGCGGCAAGTCGACCTTGTTCAATGTCGTCGGTGGCCTGCTGACCGAGTATGAAGGCAAGGTCACCGTCGGCGGCGAGCGCATCAAGGGTCCGCACGCCTCGGTCGGCATGGTGTTTCAGGAGGAATCGACTTTCCCCTGGCGCACCGTGATCGAGAACGTCGCCTTCCCGCTCGAAATCGAGGGCATGGGCAAGGCGCAGCGCCATGACAAGGCGCGGCATTTCATCAACATGGTGGGTCTCAACGGTTTCGAGAACCGCTATCCGAATGAATTGTCGGGCGGCATGCGCCAGCGTGTGTCGCTCGCGCGCACGCTCGCGTCCGAACCGAAGATCCTACTGATGGACGAACCGTTCGCGGCGCTTGACGAGCAGACGCGTCTGCTGCTCGGCGACAAGGTGCTGCAGATCCAGCAGGAGCTGAAGCAGACGACGATGCTGATCACCCACAACATCACCGAGGCGGTGCAGCTTTCCGACCGCATCATGGTGATGACCTACCGGCCCGGCAAGATCAAACGCATCGTCGATATCGATCTGCCGCGGCCGCGCAATTCCGACATCGTCGGCAGCGATGCCTTCGGCCATTACGTCGCGCAGATCTGGGCCGACCTTCGCGAAGAAGCGAGCCGCGGAATGGCCGATGCCGAAGCACAGGCCCGCCTGACGCCCGGTCGCCGCAAATGAGCACGGCGGCTTTCACCCGTTCGCGCTTCGGCCCGGCGCTGCTTGGCTTCGGCACACTCGCCGGCTTCATCGTCCTGATGCAGGCGCTGATCTATTTCGGCGTCCTCAATCAGTTCATCGTGCCATATCCGACCGACATCGCGCGGGCATTCGAACGCATCATCGTCGAGGAACAGGTTTTCGATCGCTTCCTGCTGACCTTAAAGGAATGCGTGACCGCGGCCCTCCTGCTGGCTGTCTTCGGCATTTCGATCGGCACCCTGCTGTACAAGGTCGACATCCTGCGTCGCGCCACCGAGACCTGGGTTGCGGCCGCAGCGGCAGCGCCGACGGTGCTGATGTATCCGCTGTTCCTCGTGATCTTCGGCCGTTCGGCCTGGACCATCATCATGATGGGCTTTGTCGCTGGACTGCCGGCGGTGATCCTGAAAACCATCGAGGGCCTTTCGGGCACCAAGCAGGTGCTGATGAATGTCGGCCGCACATTCAAGCTCTCGCCCTGGCAGATGTTCTGGAAGATCCAGTTTCCCTCGGCTTTGCCGACCATCTTCACCGGCTTCAAGCTCGGACTGATCTTCGCCCTCATCAACGTCGTGGGCGTGGAATTCCTCATCAATTTCGGTGGGCTCGGTCAGCTCATCAATGATCTCGCGGAACGCTACGATCTCGCCGGCACCTATGCAGCCATCTGCTTCGTGATCCTGGTCAGCGTTCTTTTCTTCATCGTCGTGGAACGGATTGAGCGATGGCTGACGCGGGTCGCCTGAGACAGGCAGTAATTACCTCACCGATTCTGAGCCCGGTGACGCTGGTCCGGATTGCGATCATCGTCGCCGTCCTGGTCGGATGGGAAGCGCTGGCGCAATCGGGCCTGCTCTATCGCGATGTCGTGCCGTCGCTGCTGGCCATTGGCAAGGCCATTGTCGCGCTGCTGGCCGATCCACAATATTACTGGCATCTCGGCGTCACCGCCGGCGAAGTCGGTGCGGCGCTCACCATCGGCGGCGTCAGCGCCGTCGTTGTCGGCCTTGTCCTTGGCGGCAACAAGTTCCTGAGCCGCGCCTATGAGCCGTATCTCTATTACCTCGGCCCGACGCCCAAGATCATCTTCTTCCCGATCATGATCATGTGGTTCGGCGTCGGCCCCGCCTCCAAGGTCGCGCTCGGCACATTGTCATGCTTCTTCCCGATCGCGCTGTCGGTCGCGGCCGGCATGCGGCAGATCGATCCGGTGCTGATCCGCGTCGGCAAGAGCTTCCGCGCCAATGCCTGGCAGATGGCAACCAAGGTCTATCTGCCGGCGATGCGCCATCCGATCATCAACGGCATCCGGCTCGGTCTCGGCGTTGCACTGATCGGCACGCTGCTCGCCGAAACCAAATTGTCGAACAAGGGCATCGGCTTCCTGATCATCCAGGCCTACAGCCTGTTCGACATGCCGCGGATGTATGCGATGCTGATCGTGCTGTTCGTTCTGGCGATCGGCGCCAACGCCATTGTCGGACGGCTCGGCGGACTTGATTCCATCAAACGCTTCTAAAAAAACTACCACGGAGGAATTTCCCATGAGGACGACAACAGCGCTGCTCATGGCGGCAGCGCTCGCAGCCGCCGCATTCGTACAGGTGCCCACCGCTGCGGCGCAGGACAAGCTGAAACTGGCCATCGGCCAGCGCGGCAACTGGGACACCGCCATCTCGCACATCGGCGAGAAGGCCGGCATCTTCAAGAAGCACGGCATCGAGCTCGACATGACCTACACGGCCGGCAGCGGCGAGACGCTGCAGCCGGTGATCTCCAACAGCGTCGATATCGGTCTGGCGATCGGCACGATGGGGGCGATCAGCGCCTATGCCAAGGGCGCGCCGGTGCGTGTGATCGGCGCGGAAGCGACCGGCGCAGCCGACTATTGGTACGCCAAGACCGATTCCGGCATCAAGACGCTGAAGGATACCAACGGCAAGACCATTGCCTTCTCGTCGCGCGGCTCTTCGACCAATTCGATCGTGCTCGCCTTCATCAACGAGTTCAAACTGACCGCAAAGCCGCAGGCGACCGGCTCGCCCCCCTCGACCTTGACGGCGGTGATGACCGGACAGGTCGATGTCGGCTGGGCCGCCCCGCCCTTCGGCCTGAAGGAAATGGATGAAGGCAAGATCAATCTCGTCGCCAAAGCGACCGACGCCAAGATCGTCGCCGGCCAGACCATCCGCGTGCTTGCGGTGAATGCCGACACGCTGGCGAAGAAGCGCGACGCGCTGATGCGCTACATGCAGGCCTATCGCGAAACGATCGACTACATGTATTCGAACGATCAGGCGATCAAGGATTACGCCGAATTCGCCAAGATCGACGAGAAGATGGCGCGTCGCGTGCGTGACGAATTCTTCCCGCGCAGCATCATTGAGCCGGATCTGATCAAGGGGCTCGAGACGCTGCTTCCGGAAGCGGTGACGCTGAAGTTCATCGACAAGGAACTGACCAAGGAGCAACTCGCCGAGTTGTTCCAGGTGCCGCTGAAGAAGTAAGAAACTTCGCCGTCATGGCCGGGCTTGTCCCGGCCATCCACGTCTTACTTAAACGTAGCCAAAACGTGGATGCCCGGCACAAGGCCGGGCATGACAGTCAAATTGAACGCGACAGTATCAGATCTTCACGCTTTCCAGCGTCGACGGATGGAACAGGTCCTCCACCGTCACCAGCTTCGACGACAGTCCCTGCGAATGATGGTGCCGGAAGAAGGTCTCCAGCACAT
>JAEYVN010000423.1 GCA_023431725.1 Pseudomonadota bacterium | reverse complement strand
GCCTTACCGGTGCCGGCGATGTCGAAAGCCGTGCCGTGATCCGGCGACGTGCGGATGAAGGGCAGGCCCAGCGTGACATTGACGGCATCGTCAAAGGCAATGGTCTTGATCGGGATTAGTGCCTGGTCATGGTACATGCAGAGCGCGGCGTCATAGGTTTGCCGTGCGGCCGGATGGAATAGCGTATCGGCCGGCAGCGGACCGCGCACTGCCATCCCCATCGCTCCGAGTTGTTCGACCGCGGGCCGAATGATGGTGGCTTCCTCGTCGCCGATCGTGCCGTCCTCGCCGGCATGCGGATTGAGGCCAGTCAGCACAAGTCGCGGCGTGCGCAGGCCGAACCGCTCCCTCAGATCGTGCTCAACGATACGTCCGGTCCGGACGATGAGATCGGTCGTCAGCAGCCGCGGGACAATGTTCAGCGGTACATGGATTGTGACCGGCACGACCGCCAGCGTTTTGCACCACAGCATCATCACCGGCATCGCTTCGACACCAAGCATCTCGCGCGCGAGGCGGGCGAGATATTCGGTGTGTCCCGGATCGGTGACCCCCTTGCGATAGAGAACCACCTTCGAGATCGGGTTGGTGACGATCGCACTGGCGCGGCGATCGACCACATCGCGCATGGCGCGGCGGATCGATGCGATTGCGACATCCGCGCTGCTGTCGTCCGGCTGACCAGGGCTCGCGGTCGCGCGTTCATCGAGCGCGACAACCGGCAGGGCGGTGTGGAATGCGGATAGCGCCTGTTCGGGCGTGACGGCCTTGAGCGGAATGGCAAGCCCGAGCTGCCTGGCGCGCGCGGCCAGATGCTCGGGATCAGCAACCACATAAAACGGAGACAAGCCGGCTTCGGCGCGGCGCAGCCACGCGGCCAGCGCGATATCGCAGCCGATACCGGCCGGCTCACCGATGGTCAGCGCCAGAGGTAACTGCGGCTGTGCCAGCATCGCTGTGCCGCTCTATTGCTTGTATTCGATCATTGCGCCGGCCCGCAGCTCCTTCAGATAGCGGTCAGCCTGCTTCTGGAAGCGCTGCTGGAACATCTCGTCACGCAATTTCCGTTTGGTCGGAGAATCTGCCGTCGTCTCCCGCTTGTCGCAAAGTGCGAAGACTTCCACGCCGCCGGTGGTGGTTTCCGGCGGGGTCAGCTTGCCGACTTCGACTTTAGCCAGAATTTCGCGAAGGGCCGGCGACAGGTCGGCGGAATTCCGGCGGACCGGCGGCCGCACGACGACGTCACGAAGCGCGCGCGCAAAGGGCAGGCCGGCCTTGCAGTCCTGAAAGCGCGAACGCAGCGTGTCTGCCTCGCGCTTGCGGGCTTCGATGACATTGGCGCCAGCGCCGCGAGGAACCACGAATGTGATCGGGTAGAGGGTATAGTCGATGCCCACTTCCCGCTGTTCGCCGCTTTTGGCTTCGGCCTCGAAGATATCCTTGTCGCCGACCTGCAACTGGGTCGCGTAACGACCACGAACGATCTGTCCCCAGGTCAGATCGGCGCGCAGGCGTGCCTTCAGCGCATTCGGATTGACGCCTGATTTTTCGAGCTGCTTGGCGAATTGATCGGACGTCGCGCCGGCGCCGCGAGCAATATTGCCGAAGGCGTTGTCGACATCCGTATCGCTGACTTCGAAATTGAAGCGCTTGCCGGCAAGGATCTTGAGCTTGTCGTCGATCAGCTCCTGGATGACCTCCTGGCGCGACTTGGCCTTGCCGCCACCGCCGAGCGCCATCAACTTCGTGCGCTGCTCGATGTCATAGGCCGTGATGGGCTGACCCGTGACGTAAAGAACGATCTGGGCCTTTGCCGGAGTTCCGGCAAATGCCATCAGCAGCGCCGCGACCGCCAGCGTCTGCAACAGGGGATGAGACTTATTCCACATGACTCGCGAGACGTCTTACATCATCGATACAGCCATCAAATTGAGACAGCGACGCGGCTGTCCTCTTGCTGGCCAGGCTTAAAGTCCACCGCCGATGGAACCAATGCCGGTGGAGGTCTGAGTAGTACCGAGGGTCCGCAGACCAAACTGCACCATCAGCCGGTGATCCTTCGTGGGGTTGCCACTGTAGGTGTAGTTGGTGATGTAATTGAGGGCCAAAAGAAGGCAATCGTCGACATAGCCGACACCGAGCCGGGTCTGATCGAACTGATCGCTCTCGAGATTGTAGCGCGCCGCCGCAATCACAGCCCAGTTCTGGTCGATCTTGTATGACGCACCACCCAGAATGCCCTGGCGCCGCTCGAGGAAGCCGAGCTCAGGCTGAGCGGCATAATTGCCGTACAGGGCCTGCAGCGACAGCCGATCGAAGTTCGCATTGCCTTCAAGCTCGAACCGCTGAACGTCGAAGTTCTGTTCGCTGAAGCGGTAACGTGTCGTGAACTTGAAAACATTGTCGGGTTGATAGGAGATACGAGCGACATAGTCGGACGCGCGCGTATCGAGGCCGCTGTTGAGGCCGGTATTGGTGGCATCGCCCTGAGCGAAGGAGTTCAGGCCGAACAGCTGATAGGATTGCCCGAACAGCACATTGACGTAGCCGCCCTGATTGAACTGAGCGGTGTATTGCACGCCATAGTTCGCGCGGCCGCCGCCTTCGACACGGTCCCAACCGGAGAACTTGTCGACTCGGAACAGGTTGGCGTCATCGAACACGAAGCTCTGCGCGTCTTCGTTCGGCAGCTTGCCGATCTGGGTTTCGTTGGGGCGAGCGATGATCTGTGCGATCGGCTCGATGATATTGGTGCCCCAGGACTGAACGCTGATGAACGGGTAGCGATACTCGAGACCGGCTACCGGCATGCCGCGGAACAGGGCGGCGTCGCTGGGATCGATGAAGTTCGAGACGCCCGGCTGATTGCTCAGGTTGACCGAAGCGACATCCGCACGCAGCGAGAAGAACGGCGTGAAGATCTGACCGAGCGGATCGGTGATGGATCGGCGCCAGTTGGCCTCGGCAGACGCACGCGAATAGCTGCCGGGTGCACCGCGCAGCAGGCAATTGGTGTTGTTCTTCACCGCCGGATCGGCGGTCGTCAGACCGCAGGCGTCGCTGGCGACCGCAAACGGCGTGATCGGATCGAACGAGGCCGTGTTACGCGACAGACTGGTCAGATTGAACTTGAAGCCCAATTCGCCGCCCAGGACCGGTTGGCCGACAATGTAGTTGTAGTCGATCACCGGGTGGATGATCGGCAATTGGTTCTGATCGTCGAACTCGGAGAAGCCGTAATAGTGAATGGTTCTCGCGTCGAAATACGAACGATTGCCGCGGCCGACCAAATAGCCTTGTGACACGCCCTGCATCTGGTTGCTCAGGAACGGATCATTGGCATTGTTGGTGAAGCTGCGCAGACGATAGTCCTGATAGAAGGTCTTGTCTGAAATCAGCAGGGCGTCCCAACCCCATACCCATTTCTGGTTGAGGGCGAACTGACCGTTCGATTCGACGGCGCCACGCCAGTCGCGGAAGCCCGGCGTCGGCACGCCGTCCGCCCGCATGAATTCGTCCTTGTCGAGCTGACCGATGCCGGCCGCGCGGATCGAGTACGCGCCGTTGATCAGCCGGTGCCGGAATTCCGCCTGCAGCAGGGGACCCTGCTTGGTGGTGATCATCGGCGTCAGTGTCAGGTCGTAGTTCGGAGCCAGCGCCCAGAAATAGGGAGCCGCAGCCGTGACGCCCAGCTTCGTATCCGAGCCGAACATCGGCATCAGGAAGCCGCTCTTGCGCTTCACCGTCGGATCGGGCGTCGAGAAATACGGGAAATAGGCAACAGGCTTGCCGAAGAATTCGAGCGTCGCTTGCTCGAAATAGACCATCTTCTCCTGTTCGTCGTGGATGATGCGCGCACCCTTGACCTGCCAGAGCGGAGGTTTCGTCGGATCGTTCTTACAGGCTTCGCAGGCCGTGTAGACGCCGCTTTGAAGGACCGAATACCGGCCTTCGCTGCGATCGACGCGGGCCGCGGCAAAGCGTGTCGCATCAGCCGTCTCGACGCGCAGCGAATCGACAAAGCCATCGCGATAGTCGTCGTTGAGTTCGAGAATTTCGCCGTAGGTGACGTTGCCGTTCGGCTCCGTCAGGCGAACATTTCCTTCCGCGCGAAGTCGCTTGGTCTTCTGATTGTAGATGACCTTGTCGGCTTCGACCGTCGAACCCGCATAATAGATCTGAACGTTACCGACGGCATTCACGCGCTCGTTGACGTGGTCGTATTGGACCTCGTTCGCCTGAACCATCATCTGCTTTTCGCCGGACGGCGACGGAGATTGCGCCGCCCGTGGCTTGGGCGGACGCTGTTCAAAGCGGAAGAAATCCGTCTGCGCCGACGCAGGCGACATCGTCGCCAGACCGGTCAGGCCCACGGCACACCACGCCAGAGCCGCAACGCGAAGCGCGCGGCTTATCGATTCCAGACGGGTTGGGAAACGCAACGCCATCACCCGTCTTCCTGATAAAGCAACACCAAAAACCCCGTCAGCCCCCCGACAAGAACAGGAGCCCAAGCCGCCGTCACGGGAGACAGCAACTCGGTCTTGCTCATGTCTTCGGTGATTTTCGATAAAACATAAAGCAAAAATCCTGAGAGAACGCCACCCAGAACCATTTTTTGGACGCCGCCCATGCGCGCGAAACGAAGGCTGAAAGCGGCGGCCAGCAACACCATTGCCGCGAGCAGAAATGGCTTGGATAACAACTTGTGGTACTGAAGGCGGTAGCCTGCGGCGCCCAGACCGGCGTTTTCAGCGGTCTTGATATAGCCCGGCAGTTCCCAGATCGGCAGCGTCTCAGGCGTGGAGAAGTTTTCCTGCACCTGCTCGCGCGAAATGTTGGTCTTCAAGGCGTACGTCTGATGGACGCTGGGAGGGGCATCCGTTGGGTAAACCCGGGCGTTGGTGAGCTCCCAATGTCCATCTTTCAGTTCGGCCGAGGCCGCTTCGATTCGGTCCTGGTATTGCCCCTGCGGGTCGAAGGTGAACACCGTAACGCCCGTGAGGTACAGGCCCTGCTGCTGGCTGCTCTGGGCATTGATGATCGACTGCCCATTCGGACTGCGCTGGCGGACCCAGAAGCCTGCCTCCTGCTGACCGAAGTTTCGCTGACCGAAAATGACCGCCTCGTAGCGCTTAGCCTGTTCCTGCAACTCGGCGGCGACGGGATTGTACACAAGGGTCACAAACACACCGAGCAACAGCGCGGCGATGACGGCCGGGGCGGTGAACTGCCAGGCGGATACGCCGGCGGCGCGAGCCACCACAAGCTCATTTCGCCGCGACAGACCGAGATAGCAGGACATCGCGCCGACGAGGACGCAGAACGGCATGATGCGGTCGGCCATCAT